>USDZ01000144.1 GCA_900553525.1 uncultured Oscillospiraceae bacterium | reverse complement strand
GGATAAAGAGCGCGCCCACACCCTTCGGCGCGTGGACCTTGTGGCCCGACACGGAAAGGCTGTCCACCTCGCGCCATTTTTGCAGGTCGATCGGCATACGCAGCCACGCCTGCACGGCGTCCACATGGAAGTGGGTGCGGCTGTTGCGCGCCTTGATGCCCTTGCCCAAAGCTGCAATGTCCTGCACCGCGCCGGTCTCATTGTTGACGGCCATGCAGGCGGCCAGCACGGTGTTTTTGTCGATCTCCTGCAGGAATTTCTGTGTGTCGATGCGGCCGTCCGGGCCGGGCAGGATCTCCACCACATCCGGGCGGTATTGCCGCTGTTCCGGCGCGAGAAGCCGCCGGACGTTGTGCAGGGCCAGCGAGTCGATGAGGAAAAAACGCTGGACGGTGGACAGCCCCACCTCCCGGGCCCGCCGAATCAGGGCGGGCTTGGTGGAGATGATCCCTGCGGCGCCGGTGTTTTGCCGGATGAAATCGGCGGCCACCTCCCGGCCCGCCAGGCCGTCCACCAGGTCGGCGTGGATGAAAAGGGCCTTGCCCCGCCCCGCCGCCCGGGCCGCGAGGCAGCCGATGGTGCAGATGTCGCCGCACAGGAGGAAAATCACCCCACAGTCGGACTCCAGCGCCCGGTCTAGGCCCTCCGGATCCTTGACCGCGGCGATGATGGGGTTGCCCGCAAGGCTGTCGGTCAGGGAGAAAACCGGCCGTTCCATAATCGCGTTCCTCTTTTCCGGATTTTCTGCACAAGAGGCGGGGAGCCCGCCGCTTTTTTATCAGTATACCACAGGCCGATCCGCCCGGCAAGGCGTCTCACGCCGGACGCGGGGGAAAAGGCATGACTTTGCCGTCCGGATGTGTTACAATAGGTTCTCCGGTGGCCCCCTTTTCCGCAGCGGTGGAAGAAAGGCCGCCCTCAATCGAATGTCAGGAGGCCGATTCCCGTGAACCATCCCCTGCCCGATCCCAACGCGATCTTTCCCAACGCCTATAAAACATCCTGCTTTATCAAAAATGTGATTACAGCCCCCAACATCTCGGTGGGGGACTACACCTATTACGACGACGACGAAGCACCGGCGGAGTTTGAAAAAAACAACGTGCTGTTCAACTACCCCGAATTCGGAGACCGGCTGGTGATCGGGAAATTCTGCGCCATCGCCTCCGGCACAAAGTTCATCATGGGTCCGGCCAACCACCGCCTGAGCAGCGTCACCACCTATCCGTTCCATGTATTCGGCGGGCGATGGAGCGAACAGACCCCTCCCCATCTGTCGCAGCTTCCGTTCAAAGGCGACACCGTGATCGGAAACGACGTGTGGATCGGGCGGGAAAGCGTCATCATGCCGGGGGTCCATATCGGGGACGGGTGTGTGGTCGCGGCCTATTCCGTGGTGACGAAGGATCTGCCCCCCTATAGCGTGGCCGGGGGGAATCCGGCCGTACAGATCAAAAAGCGGTTCGACGACGACCTGATCGATCTGCTGCTCCGCCTGAAATGGTGGGATCTGGATCCCGACAGCCTGGCAGACCTCCTGCCTCTGCTGTGCGATCCCGACCTGGAAAAGGTCCGGCGGCAGCTCCGGGAGAGGATGGGGCTGTAAGAGGACCCGGACCTTTCTCCCGCCTGCGCTTGTATTTTGCATAGGGGGATAGTATAATGGGAAACGTATCCATAGACGGGTCTTCGGGCTGGGCCGCAGACACGGAAAGGCAGGATGAAATATGAACGAGTCCCCATTTGTTCCCGTGCTGCTGGGCAGCGATGTCAACGTTTACGGCATGGCCCGCTCCTTCCATGAGGCGTACGGCCTGCGGTCGGCGGCGGTGGCCAAGGGACGGCTCGGCGCCACCTCGAACAGCCGAATCGTCACCGTCGCCGTGACCGAACCCCGGCTGGAAGAGGACGCCGTGTTCACCGATACCCTGATCCGGTTTGCCTCCCGGTACGATTCATCCGTCCCCCTGCTGCTGGTTCCCTGTGGGGACAATTACGCCCGGCTCCTGTCCCGCAATCAGGACGCGCTGCGGCCTTATTACCGCTTCGCGATCAGCGACGCAGGTCTGCTCGAGCGGCTGAGCACCAAGGAGACTTTCTATTCCATCTGCACCGAACACGGCTTTTTGTTTCCCCAGACCGACGCCTGCACCGCCGAGAACTGGAAGGGATACCGTCCGCCCTTTGATTTTCCCGTCGTGATCAAGCCCTCCAACAGCGTCGCCTATTGGAACTGCCGTTTCCCCCACAAGAAAAAGGTTTTCGTCGCCTACAGCGAAGGGGAGTTCGACGCCATCCTCACCGCCGTCTACTCGTCGAGCTATCGGGATCCTCTGATTATCCAGGAGTTCATCCCCGGGGACGACAGCCATATGCGGGTGATGAACCTCTACCGCGGCACCGACGGCAGGGTGCGGCTGGCCGCCCTCGGACAAGCCCTGCTGGAGGAGCATTCCCCCGAAGGAATCGGCAGCTACGCCGCCATTCTCCCCGTCACCGACGAGGATTTGACCCGGCGGATGATCGGGTTTTTGGACAGCATCGGCTACATCGGTTTCGCCAATTTCGACATGAAATACGACGACCGGGACGGCCGGTACAAGCTGTTTGAAATGAACCCCCGTCAGGGCCGGAGCAGTTATTTTTCCACGGCCGCCGGCGGAAACCTGGCCCAGGTGCTGGCGGAAGACGTGATCTTTGGGCGGGAAGCGCCCCTGACCGTCGCGGACCGGGAGGTCCTCTGGACCATCCTGCCCAACCGGGTCCTCTTCCGCTATGTGACGGACGAGACCCTGCGGGCCACCGCCCGCCGCCTGATCCGGGAGAAAAAGGTCTGCCGTTCCCTGGACTATCCGCCCGACCGAAGCGTGAAGCGGCGGTGGTATTTCTGTAAAAATCAGCTAAGTTATTACAAAAAGTATAAAAAATATTTTGGAAACAAGGGACTGACCGGATGAAGAGCTTGGGTGTCATCGGCGGTTTGGGCCCCCTGGCCTCCGCCTATTTTCTGGAACTGCTCATCGAGATGACCGACGCAAAGACCGATCAGGAACACCTGGACGTGATCCTGTTCGATCGCCCCGCCGTGCCCGACCGCACCGCCTATCTCCTGGGGCGGGGGGAAAGCCCGCTGCCCCGGATGCGGGAGACCGCCCGCACCCTGGAGAAGCTGGGAGTTTCCTGCATCGCCGTCCCCTGTGTGACCTCCCACGCGCTGTACGGGGAACTGGCGGCGGGGATCGGCGTCCCCATCCTCCACATGGTGGAGGAGACCGCCGCCTATCTGGAACAGGCCGGGATCCGCAAGGCCGGAATCCTGGCCACCGACGGTACGATTCATTCCCACCTGTTTCAGCGGGCGCTCGACCGCCGCGGCATCGGCTGGGCCGTGCCGGATGAAGCCGGGCAAAGGCGGGTCATGGAACTGATTTACGGGCAGGTCAAGGCGGGAAAACCCGCTGATCCGGCTCTGTTGGAAGAGGCGGCCCGCCCTCTGCGGGACGCCGGCTGCGGCTGCGTCATCCTGGGGTGTACCGAACTGTCCCTGCTCAAGCGAGACCACGCCCTGGGCGGCGGGGTTCTCGACACCCTCGAGGTGCTGGCCGCCGCCTCGCTGCGGGAATGCGCCGCCCCCCGCAAGGCGGCGTTCGCCGATCTGCTCGCGCCGCGTCCCCCCCGGCGGGTGTGACCGCCGGGGGATTTTTGGAAAGGAGTGCTGCCGATGTGCGGCTTTGCCGGTTTTTTGATGAGGGGGGACTCCCCCGCCTATGACCCGCAGCGGATTATCCGGAAGATGGCGGACCGGATCCTTCACCGGGGTCCGGATCAGGACGACTATTACGTGGACGAACGGGCGGCCCTCGGCTTCCGCCGCCTGTCCATCATCGATCTCGACGGGGGATCTCAGCCTATCCTCAACGAGGACGGCACCAAAGTGCTGGTCTTCAACGGCGAAATCTACAACTACCAGGAGCTGCGGGAGGACCTGCTGAAAAAGGGTCATGTCTTCCGCACCCGGACCGACTCCGAGGTGCTCCTGCACGGATATGAGGAATACGGGTCCGCCTTGCTCGACCGCCTGCGGGGGATGTACGCCTTCGTAATCTGGGACCGTGAGGCCGGCCGCCTCTTCGGGGCCCGGGACATCTTCGGCATCAAGCCCTTTTACTATTACCACCGGGAGGGGGTTTTCCTCTTCGGGTCGGAGATCAAGTCTTTTCTGGAGCATCCGGATTTTCAAAAGGAACTCCATGAGGAACGCCTGCCCGATTACCTGTGCTACGAATACATCCCCGACCGGGAAACCCTGTTCCGCAACGTCTACAAGTTGGGGAACGGGGAGTATTTCCTCTATGAATATGACACCGGCGCCTTCTCGCTGCACCAATATTACGACGCGATCCACGCCTTTCACCCCGACGAAGCCCCATCCCTGGAGGAGTGGGAGGATCGCATCGCCGACGCCTTCGCCGAATCGGTCCGGATGCACAAAATCAGCGACGTGGAGGTGGGCTGCTTCCTCTCAAGTGGCGTGGATTCCAGCTATGTGGTCCGCGAGGTCTCCAAGGTGACGAAGGAGGTCAAGACCTTCTCGGTCGGGTATGCGG
>USDZ01000143.1 GCA_900553525.1 uncultured Oscillospiraceae bacterium | reverse complement strand
CACACCAAAATCGCTCCAACGACTTACCTATGCGTCCCCTTGGCTGGCTCTCTCCTAAAGATGTTTGACAATCCTACACGCACGCATTCTTGCAAAAGCTCTCGCAAAATGTCAACGTACCATTACTAAAGTACCGGTGGTAATAACCAGCGCTGCCGATGAGCATCTTTACATTGAACTCTTCGCGCAAAAAATACAAAGACGAAGATCAAGGTGACGGCCACTCTCATTTTTGTCTATGGGGATCATTTTGGACATGCAGCCGGGCTGGATGGCCGGTAAAATAACGCATTTTCCCCTCACTCTTTCCCATGATCCTGCTCCTCTTAGCGTGCTGGATTCCGCCGTTTCATCCGGCGATTACCCCAGAGCCAGACCGCAACGAATATCCACCCGGCAATCGAAAAGCCTGCTCCGGCCTTCAGCCCCTTCGGGCAGAATACCAGCCGGAAAGTATGTTCACCCGCGGTCACCGGTACTGCCAGAAAAGCGTCGAAAGCCGTCTGTGCTTCCACTTGTTCTCCATCCACTTCTACCGACCAGCCGCCGTCCATCGGTATGGTGGTAAAGAGAACCCCATCCCGTTCGGCGATCAGCCTTCCGCTCACAACCGTATCCGTCACCGTCAGATCTTCGGCAGCGTCTCGCTTCAATCCATCTGCCATAGCTTCGAATGCCTCTTCGTCAAAGCCCGCGGCTACAGGGGATGCAATCCACTTATCTTGACCCGATACAGGAAGGCGGACCTCTATCTTCCCCGCCGGCTGCCGTCCAAGCTCAATCACGCCGGTAACCAACCGGTCGTCATATACGTTAAGCCGTTTCCCGTTGAGATATACCGCTGTATTTTCATATAGGTTATTTTGAAAATACAGTAGGACATCCTGTTCTTTCGGATTATCGATGGTAAAGATCAGATCCCCCATATCGTCCAGAACCAACCGTCCAGCCGACTCGGATATCTCTCCGGAAAATGTGGTGTCTACCACAAGATCTTCGTAATACGGTATATCCGCCGTACCAGCCAACCGATTGAAAAGACTATTCTGGAGGGCAAACGGGGTTCCGGAGGAGGGCAGCGCCGATAAAACAGCGGAATCCGTAAAATAGACAAGGGGTAGGGCGTTCTCGTTACGATATACTTTGGTGTCTCCAAACTTGGCCCCCGTATCCGTCATTCCGGGCCGACGTTCCTCGGTATCGAAAACATAGCGCACACCGAGAACCGCGTCAAGGGCTGAGGTAGCGCCATAATAGCGCAGATACCGATGATTGACGTAATTGGTCATACCCAATTCTCCCAGAAGCCGGAAAGTCCTCTGATTGGAAAGAGAACTGTAATGGCTGACCGCATGGTATCCAATTGACAACCCATCGTTGGAATTACGGGCAGTTGCATTTTCCACCCGATAGAAACGATCCTCTTCCGCTACCGTCGCGAGGGCCTCCATGAGTTGGCGTCCTCGATGTCGAAAAGCGGCATAGTCCTCCCGGTTTTCGAAACCAAATTGAGCATCCAGCCCCTTGAGCATGACCAGCGCGCTTCCCGTGAGTTCGCCGCAGAGAAGCAGAACTGTCAGGCCGGCCGCTACAGGAACCACGGCCCGTCGGAATACCGGATGACCTCTCCCTTTCCGGAACCAGACGTAAACCGAGCAAAAAATGGCATACCCCACGAGCAAAAGGACGGTAACGGTTCCATTTCCGGCAAACGGAAGGGACGGAATGCAGGAAAGCAAGCCAAACGCCGCCGCCATACAAGCCAACCCGAGCGCGACCGCCGGTAGGCGTATTCCTTCCGGCTTGGATAAGGTTCTAGCGGCACACCCAACGAGCAAAAAAACAACCGTAAAACTGTATCGAGCCGGAAACCAAGTGGGCGGCTGGAATACATGCCAGGCCACATCCAGATCATACAGGATCATCGACAGGGTCATGACGGCAAGCAGAATTCCGATCCCGGCCTTTTCCCGCCGGGCTATCGCGCGGTTACAGAACCAAAGAGGCAAAAGGCCGATCGTCAGCACACCGCAATAGAGATTGGGAGTTCCGGTTTGCGTCGCAGAATCAAACGCCCCGTAAGCCAGCTTACCGGGCAGGGCAAACGGATCAAACATCCCCCGAAAGCTCAAGCTGATCCCATGGACCGTTTCATAACCGTTTTTCAGAGAGAAGAAAGCGGGCAGCAGCACCACGGCGGCGATACAAGCAGCCAAAGCGGCACATCCAAGAAAAAGGGCGGTTCTTTGCAAAATGCGCCGTTTCCTTCCGCCATCCGATAAAAACCAGATGAGATAGACCAGAAACACAAACACTCCCACCATATAGGCTACATAAAAATTGGCGATGAACAGTACAACCAAAACCAGAACCAGGGGCAGGCAGCGCCCGGCTTCGGGAAAACCGGCAGGCATATCGAATACCCGCCTAGCCGCCAAAACAACCAGGGGCAGCAGAACCACACCGTCTAGCCACATGATATTGAAACTGTATACCACACTGTAAGCGGATAAAGCGTATGCAGCGGAAAAAATGAGATTCCACACACCCTGAATCCGAAATCGTCCATAAAGATAGAGGGACATCGTCGCTCCGGAGGCGGCTATTTTGAGCGAGAGCAGACATAAAATCCCCTCAGTGAGCATCTCCTGTGGAAATAACAGCAGAACCGGCGTAAAAGGGCTGGACAGATAATACGCCCATATTCCCAAAAAGTTCATACCCATTCCCGTATTCCAAGTAAAAAACAGGCTGTCTCCCTCTCGAATCATCCGGGTAAATGCTGCAAAGTACTCGACATACTGGGAACCCATATCCGTAATGAGAATCGATTTTTCGCCAAAAGGGTAAAAACCGAAAACAGCCATGACGATACACCACAGTAGACCACTTAGAAGGAAGGCTCCCGTCCCATGCAGAAACATCCGCCCTTTTTCCCGCATTCCCGTTTCCCCTTTCTGCATTGGAATCAATCGTAGTATAGCAGAAAATGGGGACAACCGCCAGTCCTCTCGGATGAAAGCCTATGGGATAAACCCTCGAAATTCAGGGCCAATCATTTACTTCGGGAATCGCGTATGGTACAATAGGCGCAGCGTTCCGGTTTTCCAAACCGGCGCATCTCGGAGACAGAACCTCCGCCCACGCGGCGGGCAAAGGATGAAATCGTATCCAGTTCTCATCCGTTCCTCTCTGCTTCTCTGGCAATCTGAGACAAAGGATTTTGAAGGACATGACCTCTTTATCGGTACAAAACATCGGCAAACATTTTGGAGAACGGCGTCTGTTCGACGGTGTGACCTTCGATATCGGAGACCGGGACAAGATCGGCCTGGTGGGGGCCAACGGCTGTGGCAAGACTACCCTATTCCGCATCCTGACCGGTGAACTGTCCCCGGATTCCGGCGGAATCGTCCGGGCAAAAAACACCCGGCTTGGCTATCTCGAACAGCACGCCTGTTCGGATGGAGACCGCCCTTTGCTCGATGAAGTCCTCCTGGTGTTCACCCCCGTTATGGCAATGGAGGCGGAACTGCGCGAGATCACAGAACGGCTGGCCGGTCCAGAGAACGGCGACATCGCCCTGATTGAACGCCAGCATATGCTGCGGGAACGGTTTGAAGATGCGGGTGGGCTTACCTATCTCAGTCGGGCCAAATCCGCTCTTCTCGGACTGGGGTTTGACGAATCGGCGCTCTCTCAGCCCGTCTCTTCCCTGAGCGGTGGGCAGCGTTCAAAAGCCGCGATGGCCCGGCTGCTCCTATCGGACGCGAATCTTCTTCTGCTTGACGAACCGACCAACCATCTGGATATTCCGTCAGTCGAATGGCTGGAAGAATTTCTGCGCGCCTTTCCAGGGGCAGTGGTGGTGATTTCCCACGACCGGTACTTTCTCGATAAAATCACCGGCCGTACCCTCGAGCTGTCGGGCGGAAAACTGTATCAGACAAATGGCAATTATACCGCTCATCGCAAAGCACGGGAGAAAGACCGGGAGGTCATGGAAAAGCATTTCAAAACCGCCAGCCGGGAAATCAAAAAGTTAGAGGACAACATCGCCCTGCTCAGGCAATGGAACCGGGAAAAGTCGATTCGGGCGGCGGAGAGCCGAGAAAAACGCTTGGAACGGATGAAAGCGGCGTTGGAAATTCCCGAAGCCGAGGCCGATACCATCCATTTTGATTTCACTGCCGCCATGACAAGCGGCAATGAGGTGCTTATCACCGACTCCTTGAAAATGGGGTTCCCGGATCGCCCCTTGTTTGACAACGTTTCCTTCCAGGTACGCCGGGGAGAACGGGTATTTCTCCTCGGTCCCAATGGCTGCGGCAAGACTACCCTCTTACGCATTCTGAACGGCCAGCTTTCTCCTTTGAAAGGGACAATTAAGCTCGGTGCCAAGGTCACCATCGGGTATTATGATCAGACCCAGGAGCGGTTGGATATGAGGAAGTCCGCTCTGGAGCAGCTCTCCGATGCCTATCCGACCTTAACCGGAACAGAACTGCGCTGCGCTTTGGCGGCCTTTCTGTTCCGTGGAGACGATGTGTTCAAACCCGCCGCCTTGTTGAGTGGAGGTGAACGTGCCCGGCTTCTCTTGCTCACACTCATGCTTGCCCGAGACAACCTATTGCTGCTTGACGAGCCCACCAACCATCTAGAC
>USDZ01000142.1 GCA_900553525.1 uncultured Oscillospiraceae bacterium | reverse complement strand
TCTTTGATATGATCGACAAGATCCGTGACATGGGCACCACCATTCTTCTGGTAGAACAGAACGCCCGCGTGGCGCTGCGGCATTCCGACCGCGCCTACGTGCTGGAAACGGGCCGCATCGTCCTTTCGGATACGGCGCAGGCTCTGCTGAATTCCGATATGGTGCGCAAAGCCTACCTTGGCGGTCTTTGATCCAACCAATAACAGAAAAACGCCCCCCGCGCAGCCGTTTTCGTTGCTGTGCCGGGGGCGCTTTTTATTTTTTGGTGTGAAGAAAAAGCGGAAACGCCGTCACGGGGAACTATGACTCCGGGATGGCGTCAAGGCGGGAATTGGCGGGCTGTCCCGCAAAGCGGCTTTCGGTTTACCAGATGACCTCGTCCTCCGGCAGGCAGTCTTTAAGGGGAGTGTCCATTCCGTCCAGGAGTTTGGCCCTCATGGCAGGAGACTCCGAAAGTTCCCGCGTTGCCCGGGTGCCGTCGGCAGGGACCGGGGCGTGGGCAGCGAGATCGCCGTTCCCGTCCGAGGACTTTTGGGCGGGAGATTCCCGGAAATGGTCCTTGTCATCTGTGGTATGGCACATGGAATTTATCCTTTCTGCGCGGGAAGGCCACGCGGGTTTCTTTGTAATTCCGTATAGCATACTGTAAAAGAATATGACCGGTTTTCCCGGTGTCACCCGGCGGCCTCGAGCCGGTCGACGCAGCGGGTGAAGCCCTGCAGAGCCCAGAGAGTCAGCGCCAGTCCGGTGACCACGATCAGCAGCGACAGTATCATGCCTGCGGTACGGTTCCACATGAGCAGGGAATAGGCGCTGATGCCCAGGAAGGCGCTGCCATTGTACAGCATGTGGATCAGGATGCCGTATCCGAGGGACCCGGTGTACCAGCACAGGTATCCCAGCAGCAGCCCGGTGAGGAAGGTCTGTGGCCACATGGGCCACGCATGCCCTACGGAAAAGATGAGCGCAGGGATCACGATGCCGCCCTCCCAGGGCAGATTTCTGCAAAGACCCTGGGTCAGGCCGCCGCGGTAGATCAGTTCCTCGCTGATGGGCCCCAACACGGCCACGGATAAAAACTGTACCGGCAGCACGCCATCGGTCGCGGTACTGCTTCCGCCGTCGTAGTTGAATATAACAGACAGCACCATGGACAGCTGACAAAACAGAAGTTTCCCCGCAAGGAGTGCCAGCGTCCAGGGCAGCAGCTGCCGCCGCACCCGGAACAGGGCGTGACGCTGGCCGACGGGCAGGCGCATCAAAAGCACCGCCGCCACAAGCAGAGTGAGCAGACCGGAAAAAGCCAGGCTGCGTGCATCCAACGGGATGCCCAGTGCCCCGGCTATCTGATAGCCAAGGAAGAAAAAAATTACACCCAACACAATGCCATGCCAGAGCTTCATCCCGGGCCCTCCCTGCCGCTTGTTATAAGATACTTTTATTGTACCGTCCCGGCCGCGCCCCGGCAACACACGAAGTGCACGATTCCTTGTAAAGAAAATTGTGTACCATTTCGTCAATCCTAGACCGTACAAGATTCGTGTTTTTACAAACGGGAACGGCCGTTGTGGCGGCAACCCGGGAACAGACAAAAAAAGAAAAAGCCCTCCGTAGAGCTTTTATCTTTGGTGCGCTGAAAGGGACTCGAACCCCTGGCCTTCTGATTCGTAGTCAGACACTCTATCCAGCTGAGCTACCAGCGCGACTGAAAGAAGTATAATACCACAGGGGGAAGTCAATGTCAAGCATTTCTTCAAAATGTTTTTGCAAAATTCGGGTCAATTTGCCGCCCAAGGCAAGAAATGCCGGGAATCGGACGTTCAGCAGTCCTTTTTGCGGGGGAAGGGCGTCTCGCCGCCGGTGCGCATACGATCAAGGACCTCGTTCAGGTCCTTGCAGCAGGCGTCGCACAGGGAAAGAATCTCCTCCGTGGGCTGCTGCAGATCCGGCACGCACGCCGTTGAAGCTGTCCTCCAGTACCATGCTGCCGGATGCCCCGGAGCAGGCGCTGGATGAGTACCCCATGCCGGACCCGATGCTCACGCTGGACGACCTGGAAAAGTGCGGCTACCGGGACGGGGATATGCTCCCCCTTTCCAAAGAGCGGGCGATGGAGCTTTACGAGCGGGATCTGACCGTGTATGCGGTGGTGGATGGCGGCAGCGCAGAGATGCTGTTTGACCGGGAAGAATTGGCATTGCTATCTGTGGACCGAAAAAGAAAGTAAATAAACTCACGGGCAGTATGCCTCTGCTCCGTTAAAAGTTACCCAGCAGGAAATCAGCAATGGTTTCCTGCTTTTTCTTTGCCTGAAAACAGGAGAAAGACTAACTATTAAAAGTCAAGCCCCAAAACAAAATTTTCGAGAGAAATTTTAAGGTGGTGAAAATTGGTATAGCAAACAAGAGCATCCGTTGTCGGATACTCGCTCCGTATAAAATCGCACGCTTAATAATCAGCTAAGAAGGCTTTCCCAGAACGCTGCATAGCAAAAATAAGCCTTACCAGCTTTTTAGCAGCATGAGAGATGGCAACATTGTAATGCTTTCCCTCAGAACGCTTGAGGTCCACATCAGACATGAGCATCATTGCAATGGTACGCGCGTCTATCCGATCTGTTTTGGTTCTTCGCAGGCTGAGACTTTTCCGGTAGAGGTTCGTGTGCAGAGGGTTAATGACATAGGTTGCCAGGCCGCTGTCTAAAAGAAACCCCAGCAGATTGTAGCTGTAATGTCCTGTGGCTTCAAGCCCTACTTTTATTTTGCTTTCACCTTGGGAACAGCTTTGGATTCTTGAAAGAAGCGTCTCAAAACCGATGCGGTTATTGGCAATGGTAAATACATCTGCCAAGACCGTTCCTTCCGAGTTGAGAATAAAGCAATCGTGCTTGTCCTTTGCAACATCGATACCAACAAAAATCATTTCTTTTTACCTCCGGCGTTTTATTTTACAGTGCTGCTTAGAGCCACACCTCTTTGCTATGTAACCTCGTTCTATATAAACCGTCTGGCGGTATCTAACTGATTAACACTAAAAACAAAGAGCCATGGTTGGAGCCTTTCTGAAACCGTCTTGCGGTAGGAGGTTTAAACCAATCCACAGCACCTTGTCTATTGTAGCATTTTGTCCTTGGAGAGGGACTTTAATAACTACTACTTTATAATACGAGGAGGAACACCAATGACATCAAAGGTCCAGTTTTACAGCGCGATGGCCAGCTACACCGCCACCCATCTGACGGATAGCTGGCAGAGGTGGACAGCATTTCTCACCACCGCCTCCCGGCTGTATAAGTACCCCTTCCACGAGCAGCTTATGATCTTCGCCCAGCGCCCGGACGCAACGGCCTGTGCGGAATATGACCTCTGGAACGACACCATGCGCCGGTATGTGCGGCGCGGCTCCAAGGGCATCGCCCTGGTAGACAATTCCCGCGAAAAGCCCCGACTTCGGTATGTGTTTGATATTTCCGACACCGGCCTGCGGAAAAATTCCCGCCACCCTTTCCTGTGGGAGCTTCGCCCGGAGCATGAGGCGGCGGTGGCCCAGGCGCTTGCCGAGCGGTTTGGAACGCCGCCCGAAAACAACCTGGCGGAACAGCTTGAAAGCATCGCGGCCCAGCTTGTCAGCGAGTATTGGGTGGAACACAAGCGGGACATCCTCGACATCGTTGACGGGAGCTTTCTGGAAGGCTATGATGAATTTAACATCGGAGTGCAGTTCAGAAATGCCGCAACGGTCAGCATTACCTACTCGCTGCTGTCCCGGTGTGGATTGGAGCCGGAAGGCTACTTCGACCATGAGGACTTTTTAAGTATCTTCGATTTCAACACCCCGGAGGCGGTGGCCGCCCTGGGAACGGCGGTCAGCCAGAGCAACCAGCAGGTGCTTCGGCAGATCGGCATTACCATCCAAAACTATGAACGAGCCAAATTCGCGGAAAGGAGCGTCACACATGGAGAACAACCTGACTTACACCAAGAACGGAGATTATCTGATCCCCGACCTGAAGCTGGAGGACACGAAGCCCCTGGGCCGGTACGGGAGGATGCGCCGGGATTATCTGAAGGAGCATCGGCCGGTCCTGTTCAACGCCATGATGGTGAACGGGAAACTGTACCCGCACCTGAACGAGATCGAGCAGACCATGAACCGGCGTTTGGAGCAGATGATGCCGGAGCTGATGCAGGCAGCGGGCGTGACGGAGGAACTGAAAGCCCGCGATCCGATGACCTGGGTGGGGCTGATGAACAACTGCAAAGCTCAGGCGGAGGAAATTCTTCTGACGGAACTTATATACAGCTAACCCTGTTCCCCTCGGAACAGGAACAAATACGGCGGATTGATGAAGGGCCAGGCGTTTTCGCGTCTGGCCCTTCTGCTGTCCCGGAGCCGGAACCGGCCCCGCCAGCACCGGCAGCCCCTCGCCGGGCGCTTACCCAGGCCGACATTGATGCCGCCATCCAGGAATGGAACGGCAATATCGAGAGCAAGCACGCGGTTGTCCGCTACATGAAGGATCATGCCCGTGAAAAGGACACCGCCGCCTGGCTGCGGCAGGAATACGGCGATGCGCTGCCTGCCTTTCCCGTCACAGCGGACGGAGCGGCGGGCGATGTGCCGTGGCCCAAAGTACAGCGCCGGATCGCCCAGCTCATCAAGGAGGACCGCTTCTATACCCAGGAAGAACAGGACCGTTTTGACA
>USDZ01000141.1 GCA_900553525.1 uncultured Oscillospiraceae bacterium | reverse complement strand
GTCATGAAAGACGCGGGATATGCGCATATGGGCCTCGGCCGCGCCGGCGGCAAGGAAAAGGCGGAGGCAGCCGCTCAGGCCGCGATCGCCAGCCCCCTGCTCGAAACGACTATCGACGGCGCCCGCGGCGTCATTATCAACATCACCTCCTCCCCCGATATTGATCTTGAGGATGTCGAGACGGCTTCGTCCATGATCTCGCGCGCGGCTCATCCCGACGCGACCATCATCTGGGGTGCGGCGTTCGACGAGACGATGGACGACGAGATCTGCGTGACCGTTATCGCCACGGGCTTTGCAGCCGATGGGTCCTATAAGGCCAAAGACGGCACGGTGGTCGCTCCCGGCCAGGCGACCTCTCCGAGCACCACGGAGGATGACGATTACACCGATATTTTAGGCCTGTTCCGCAAACGCCACGAATGAGAGAATCGGGCGCCCGGACAGGTATCTGACGGACCTCAGGGCGGGCAGCCTCGACTGCCCGCCTTTTTTGTCGCTGAATCGGACGATAGACAGGTCTGCGGGATTCTTCGCGCACAGATGAACTCCAGGCATTCTCCGGCATACCGCGAAAACGGCTGTTTCACGCAGCAAAATACGACGGAAAGGGTGAAGGCATGTATCGGGAGGAGTATCCCCGTCCGCAACTGGTGCGGGACCGCTATATGATCATCAACGGCGTTTGGGAATTCGGGTACGACGACGAGGGCGTGTCGTTACGGGAGGGCTGGTTCCGGCCCGGCAAGCGGCTTCCTATGCAAATCGAGGTTCCTTTTGTCTATGAATGTTCCAAGAGCGGGATCGGCTGCCATGAGGAGCGGCACGACACCGTTTTTTATAAGCGCCGGTTTACACTGCCGCCGGATTGGATGGGCGTCCGGGTGCTGTTGCACTTTGGGGCGGTGGATTATCGCGCCCGGGTGTATCTTAACGGGGCCTTTGTGGGGGAGCATGAGGGAGGACATTCCCCTTTTTCTTTCGACATCACCGACTGCCTGGCCGAAGGCGAGCAGGAACTCGCGGTTTGGGTTAACGACCCCTTGGGGGATAAATCCATACCCCGAGGCAAGCAGTATTGGAAAGTGGAGGAAGAGGGAATCTGGTATACCCGTTCCACCGGTATCTGGCAGACGGTTTGGCTCGAACCGGTGCCGGATATACGCATCGACGCGGTGCGGTTTACCCCCGATGTAGACTTCGGGCGGGTCGGGGTGCGGGTCCGCCTGGTAGGAGGCTGGAAGGGGACGGCGCTGAAACTTCGCTTTTCTCTGAAAGGGGAGACTTTGCTGGAGGAAACCCTCCGGGTTGCCGGCGATTGTCCGGAGACAGTCTGTCCCTTGGTTCAGAATCCCGTGTTTCAGAACGACCCTTGTGACACAGGGCTGCTTTGGTCGCCGGAGTCCCCCAACCTCATCGACGTCGACATACAGCTTCTTCGCGGGGATACAGAGGTGGACTGCGTGACCAGTTATTTCGGTATGCGGAAAATCCATACCGAGAACGGCCTGGTGATGCTCAACAACCATCCCTATTATATGAAACTCGTTCTCGATCAGGGATACTGGCCGGACAGCCTCCTTACCGCGCCGAACGACGAGGCGTTTAAAACCGATATTGAGCTTTCGAAACGCATGGGATTCAACGGCTGCCGCAAGCATCAAAAGGCGGAAGATCCCCGTTTTTTATACTGGGCAGATCGGTTGGGGTACATGGTTTGGGGGGAGATGGCCGCCGCCTATATCTTTGACGAAACCGCGGTGGCCCGGACAACGCGCGAGTGGATCGAGATCGTCGAGCGGGACTACAACCATCCCAGCATCTGTGTATGGGTGCCCATGAACGAAAGCTGGGGCGCTCCCCACATGGCGCACGATCCGCAGCAGCAGGCGTATGGCTTGTCCCTGTACCATCTGCTTAAAGGTCTCGACGCTACTCGTCTGGTCGTCAGTAACGATGGTTGGGATTTGACCCGCACCGATATTTGCGCGGTTCATAACTACAACCACGGTGGGAAGGACGAACCGGACAAATACGTCCGTTTTTGTCGGGCTGTCGGGGAAAAAGAGGACATCCTGCGTGAGATCCCCGCCGGCCATTCCATTTATGCCAGAGGATACGCTCACCGCGGGGAACCGATTCTGATCACCGAATGCGGCGGGATTGCGTTTGACGCCGAACATCCGGACGGATGGGGATATACCCGAGCGGCCTCTCCGGAGGAATTTTTGGAACAATATCGCCGTGTCATATCCGCGATTTTGAGTTCGCCATCGGTGGCCGGGTTTTGTTACACCCAACTGACCGACGTGGAGCAGGAAGTCAACGGCTTGCTCCGGTATGACCGTACGCCCAAATGCCTTCCGGAGGAGATCCGAAAGATGAACAGCCTCTATCGGTCTGGTGGTATTGCCTGATACGGCCGCCTTGATTTCCAAAGCCGCCGGTAACGCCGGACGATGAAAAGGGCGGGTTCTGTTATGAACTTGGCCATGGCGGTATAAGCGGAAACGCGCCTGAGGACCTTCTTGCCTTAGGCGCGTTTCCCGCAATATAGAGGAAATATAAGACGGAATCGTAGACGAGCGATTCCGTCTATGCAGAAAATCCCCCCGGAATCCCGGGGGGATTGCAAGTTCCGCGATCGGTTACGCCCCCATGGGGAGGAACACAATCATGGATAGAATGAACATGAAGACGGTACCGGCAATCATGGGAACCGAGGTGCGTTTGACCACCTCGATGGGACTGCGTTTGACCGAGCCGGCCACGATCATGACAACAGCGGACACCGGAGAGACCGCCCGCAGCAGGTTGCCCGCCAGCCCCATCGGAACGCTGACAGCCAGTACGTTGATTCCCGCCGCCGCGGCCAGAGGTACCATCAGAGGCACCATGGCAAAGAACAGAGCGGTACCGCTGCCGCTGAGCAGGACGATCAGCGCCGTCAGGGCCACCAGAATCAGCGGCAGAACAAAACCGAGCCCGCCGCCCTGGATACCGACCATGGCGTCCTGAAGAGCCTGAATCAGACCGATGGCTTTGAGGCCGGTGACAAAGACGGACGCCGCCACCAGCAGGGCGACGATGGGCATGGCGCCGCCCATGCCTTTGAAGAAGGACTCGGTTCCGTCCAGAGCCGCTTTGGCTTTGCGGTGACGGATAATCTCACAGATCAGCGCCACCACAAAGGAGAAGAGGGTGGCAACCTCCACGCTGATATTCACATTCAGGTCGGTGAAGGAACCGATGAAGAACACCACGATCAGCAGCAGGATGGGAAGCAAGGGCAGAATCGCGTATACCGTTTTGAACAGCGCGCCGCCTTCAATGGCCTTGACATCCTGAATATCGGCTTCCCCAGCGCCAGCCAGGCTTCCCTTGGCTTTTCGATCCATCCATCTCTGCCAGAAGAAATGGGCCAATGCCATGACGAGCAGGGTGGGGATCGAGACGATGGCATGATACCGGAAGACGTAATCGGTGGCGGTCAGGCCCGCAAACTGCGTGGTACTGGCCAATTCCTCGGCAATAGCGACATTGTCGCTGCCAAGAGGGGTGGGCATGACGGTGGCGGTGGTGGCGATGACGCCGGCCGCCGTCAGGGAACTCATACCCGACTGTACCAGGACCGGGTAGAGGGTGGCCAGCAGGATGATGGCCAGATTTGAGGCGCTGGGGATGACCAGAGAAAGCAAATTCCCGAGCAGGAACACCACCGGTACTAGAATATAAGCGGATTTGATGTGTCGGATGGGCTTGGTCAGTACGCTGACCGTGACCTCATTGGCTCCGATATGGCTCATATAAGCCGAGTAGCCCCCGAGGATGAGGATAATGAAACCGGCTGAACTCAAAGTGTCCTTGAACTGGTCGGCCACGGCTTTGAGCGGATCCAACCACACTGCACCGGTGGAGGTGAAATTCGAGACACCGATGCCGTTGCCCATGGCGATGCCGATGAACATCAGGATGATGCCCATGAGGAACAGGGTGATCTTGATGTCCATTTTTTTAATGAGCATGAAGATCACCACCGCCACCGCGATGATGGCCGAGACATACATGACGACTGCGGACATGTGCATACCTCCTCTTTAAAATGATGGGATTCTTCCCGGGAGATCAGACGCATTTGGCGATGCTGTCTAAAAACCAGGTGCGGAACCGGTCCTGATCGATGTCCATACAAACTTTCGCGTTATGGGGACGGCCGAGATACCCTTTGAGATCCACCAAGGTGCAGCCGGCGGTCATGCTGCCCGCTAGTTCCACATCCACGGTGGTCTCTTCCATCTGATACATGTCGGGATCCAGCAGATAGGCGATGGCACAGGAGTCGTACATCTTAAGTCCGGTTTTCATGCTGCCTCCCCGGTATTTCTGGAACAGGCAGTAAGCCATCCGTCCGACCTCGCCCATAGCGGGCAGCTTGGCACTGTCCTCGGGGAGGACCAGCGCCTTCCAACCCACGTCCAGCCCGGCCATGACCAGGGGAAGGCCGGAGTCGAACACGATTTTGGCCGCCTCGGGATCGGTCGCGACGTTGAACTCGGACATCACGCCTTTGTTTCCACGGCTGGCCGATCCCCCCATCAGCACAATCTCCTCGATATTTTTCTTGACCTCCGGAAATGTTTTCAGCAGCAGGGCGATATTGGTCAAAGGCGCGATGGGGACCAGGGTCACCGGACGGTCGCTTTCCAGAATCACACGGCGCATAGCCTCCACGGCGTTTTCCTTGAGTAGCAGATGATCGTCCGGTTCCTCAAAAT
>USDZ01000140.1 GCA_900553525.1 uncultured Oscillospiraceae bacterium | reverse complement strand
CTGCCGGGCCTCATAGGTGATGCCATTGCTCCTCTCCACCGCCTCAATCCCCTCCCGTATCCGATGGGAAGGCACCGGTGCAAATCCGGTCTGAAGTTTGAGCCTGGCTGCCGCATATTTTTCCGCTTGATAGAGATGGGGCAGAAAAACAAATAGCCGCCCGCCCATCTCTTCTGTCCGAACCGAAAATGCCAGCGCCATATCGGACAGCCTGTCCCGCACTTTTTCCGGCTCCACTCCCAACAATTCGGCAGCCGTAGGGACCAGACGGTCGGCAGGAAGACAGGTGTGACCGTTCCCCAGATTGTGACGCAGCACATACAAAAGACCGGCCTCAATGCGGTCGGGGTCGTCGGCAGGCCTGTCCATCCCCATACAGATGCGATCCGCCCGCTCGAAGCCGATATATAGCCCGCTCGAACAGAGTAAATAGGGATTGCGGCGTATCTTTTCCACGGCGGCGGAACCCCATCGCTTGAAACAGCGTAAAGCCTCCGCCGGCGTCAGTCCGTAATCCGCAAAGGCAAGCATGACTTCCCGCAGACCGAACTGGCCGGCGAAAGCCTCGCCGATGGCCTGAGCCTTGGCCGGGGTAATCCCCTTGATCTCCGCGAGACGTCCGGGTTCTTCTTCCATAACACGCAGAGTATCGTCTCCGAATTTCTCCACAATGCGGACAGCCGTTGCAGGGCCGATCCCTTTGACCGCTCCGGAAGACAAATAACGCAGAATCGCGTCTGCCCCTGCGGGCAGTTGCTGCTCGGCCTGCTCAACGCGAAACTGCCGTCCAAAGCTCGGATGTTCCACCCATCTCCCCTTCAGGCGGAGCAATTCCCCCGCCCCTGTGGCGGGAAGAACGCCCACCACTTTATGCAGTTCGTCTCCCGCCTTAAGTTCCAAAACGGTCCAGCCGTTCTCCTCATTGCGGAAAACCACCCGTTCCACACTGCCGCAGAGTTCTTCGAGCCGATTTTCCTCCATGGCGTTGTCCTTTCCCGTCCCGGCCGGCCTATGGCCGGCCGGGCCCGAACATATATTCCTGATTATAGCAATTTCCCGCCTTATTGTAAACCCGACGACAGGACTTTTTCAAATTCCTCATATGTATACAGGCCCTGCCCCAACCGGCCGCAGACTTCCTCCGCAAGCCGGCGGGTTTCGTCGTCCATACCGGTGTCCACCAGCATGACCCGGGGAGAACCGGCGCCCCATCGTTCCCTGGCCGCGGCACAGCGTGCCACATACTCCACATCGGTTCGATGCCCGCACAGCGGGATCATCAGCACGCCCCGGTCTCTCTTATCCGGCGTCAACACCCGCCTGGAAACTGCCAGCAACAGTTCGGCGCATCCGTACAGCGACAGCAGCAGAATCAGGACCAGCCCTATGTTCTCTCCCATTTTCTCAACCCCTTCCATATTGAAGGAAGGGCCTATCCCGCCACCGCCCGCCCGCAGGCCCTTCCGCTCCTTCCATCCTATGCGGCAGAGCGGAAAAAGGTACAGGGACAAATGCGGTGAATCGGGCTGAAAAAAATCGGAAACTTCCGGCCTCAGTCTGTTTGCACCAATTCCTCCAATGTACCGAATGTATACCCCGCCGCCTCCCATTTGCTCAGCAGTTCGTCGAGAATTTGGGCGTTGGTACTCGAGGTGCTGTGCAGCAGCACGATCGCTCCTGGATGGATACGGGTCAGCAGCTTATCAAACGCCTGCTCCCGCGTGGGCTGCTTATCGGTATACCAGTCCACATAGGCCAGACTCCAGAAAAAAGTATGGTAGCCCATGTCGTTTGCCATTTTTAAGTTTTGCTCGCTGTATTTGCCTTGAGGTGGACGGTAAAACTTGACCATTTCCTGTCCGGTCAATTCTCGGTAAGCGTCTTCCAGAGCAGTCAGCTCCTGGCGGAAAGAGGCTTCATCGGCGATTTTGGACATGTCGGGATGATGGTAAGTATGATTGCCGACCGTATGCCCCTCCTCCACCATCCGCAGGACGAGATCGGGGCTGGTCTCGATATAGTTTCCGACCAGGAAAAAACAGGCTTTAACGTTGTGTTTTTTTAGCGCATCCAGGATTGCCGGCGTATTGCCGTTTTCAAAACCCGCATCGAAGGTAAGGTAAATCTTTTTTTCCGCACCTTCCTCTCCGCTCAATGCGGTTGGACCGACATAGTAAGCATGATATTGCTCAAGGAACTCTGAAGTCGCGTTCCCGACCGGTGTCTTTCCGTTCTCCTGAAAACTGAGGCCCCAGTTGGTATTGGCCGTGGATGCGACGGCCGTTTGGGGAAGAGCCAGCTTGACTAAAAATGGGACTGCAATCAGCACCGCCACGCACAGGACGGCAATGGCCAGGATCTTTTTTTTCAGTACGATAACCATACCGCTGCTCCTTCTGCCGCCTATTTTTTACTCCAGCGCCCATCCCCGCGGCAAGGGATCCTCTGTTTTCAATTTATGGGAGACCGCCCCGGTTTATGTCGGTTTTGGTTGTCCTCATTTTTGGTTCTTTCCTCCGGTTTTTCGATATACATGAAACTTGGCAACCCATTTTCGCCGCAGAACCGTAAAAAACTGGCAAGCATCTGCTTATAAGGTTTGACGGCGGTTCGGGAATTGCTCCGTTCTCGTCGCGGCCTGTTCGGCAGCCAGCCTCGGCCCACACCTCTTTCCCGTGTGACCGATTCCGCATATGAAAAAATCCCCGGCTTATGCCGGGGACGGTGATTAAGCCAAGCCGAATACGGTTCGCAGGGTATCGCACACCCCATCCTCGTCATTGGTCTTGGCCGTGACAAACCGACAGCAGGCCAGCAAATCCGGATGCCCGTTTTTCATGCCGTAGCTTTGTCCGCAGACACGCATCATTTCCACATCGTTGAGATAATCTCCAAAGGCCATGCATTCGTCGGGAACGAGCCCGTCCCGGCGTTGCAGAAAAGCGATCGCGCTTCCCTTGTGCGCGGACGAATTGGTCACGTCCACCCAATGTTCCCCCGACAGCGTGACCTTGAGCGCCGGATATCGCTTGCACAGCGCGGGATAGGCTACCGATTCAGCCGCCTCAGGCACGTAATAGGTCACTTTGCAGATGCGGTCCCTTTCAAGCGCCTCCGCCAGATTGTCCACCCGCTCAAGCCGGTCGTAATACAAACGGATTTTTTTCTCCAATTCGGGATCGATCCGATCGATATAGGTGGCCTGTACCCCGCAAAGCCCGGGTACAATGCCGGGAAGCACAGCGGCTTCGGCAAGCAAGTCGCGCACATCTTCCCTCCGCATCTCGTCATAGGAGAGCAATCTCCCCTTCTCAAACACCGCGGCGCCGTTTTCTGCGACAAAGGTCAAGCAGTCCGCCAACGGATGGAAAAGCGATTCAAGGTTATAATACTGGCGTCCGCTCGCGATGACGAAGCGGATTCCCCGGCCGGTAAGTTCCCGGACCAGAGAATACAGACCGGCCGGCAGCCGGCCTTGGGAATCGAGCAGGGTGCCGTCCATATCCACGGCGATCAATCGAATCGGCTTCATATTTTTCCCTCCGCAACAAACGCTCCCATACCCCGCACCATTGCAGGAGCGGGACCCTTTTCAGTGTACCAAGGAGAGGGGACCTCTGTCAAAGTTCAGAGCCGATTTTTCCCTTTTGTCCAGAATTTCGGCGCTTTTTTCGGGAGTTCCGTTTATTTTCCCCTTTTAGTTCAGGGCGCCGGGTTTCTCAAGCTGGTCACGACGCACCTCCGGTTCCTGTTCCATGCGCGGTCCGGTCAGGTTGGCCACAAAGTCCTGCATTTCTTCAAAAGAGCCAATATCCTGCTTGGCAATCCGTTTTTGCAGATCCTCCGGCAGGGAATGGAAATATTCATAACAGCTTAAATTTTGATCGAGTAAGTCGCTCAGCCCCAGTTGATAACTGCCTTCCAACATCCAAATGCCCTCCTTTCCTATCTCCATGGGACAGCTTTAGTGTTTGTACACGCTCCATGTCCATTCCCGGAAAAAGTTGCGGAGTTCGGAAATGGATGGTATTGTCTCCAGTCCATGCGAAAGTGGGTAAAATCTTCTACAACGGTCTAAATTTACGAATTCGTCACAAAAACCCCTTTACATTATCGGCCGATGTTGTATAATATGGATGGATAATTCCTCTGTCTACTAATATAACGGGGGCGCGATTCGCCGCCGCGAAGGGAGTACGCCAATATGGAACTGACCAATTTGATTTCCACCAGCGATACCGTCGATGTTTACAAAGTCGGGAACATGGCCATCAAATTGTTTAAGGAGGGCTCGGCCAAGACCAACGCGCTGTATGAGGCGCTGACCCATTCCCGCGTTGAAGCCACCGGTTTGCGGGTACCGGTCATACACGAAGTGTCGGTCATCGGCAACCGTTGGGCGATCCACATGGATTGCATCGAGGGCGAAACCCTCGCCGACCGGATGAAAAACGATCCGGACAATATCGACCGGTACATAGAACAGATGCTGGATATTCAGCTGGAGATCCACTCCAAGATTACGCCCAAGCTCAGCAAACTCAAGGACAAGCTGAACCGGCTGATCAACTCCTTGGAGTGTATCGATGATGTTAAGAAATATGAACTGCTCACCCGGCTGGACAGTATGCCGAAACATGTAAAGCTCTGTCACGGCAATTTCATGCCGGAAAACATCATTCTCAGCGATAAGGGCGTGTATGTGGTGGACTGGGTCGCCGCCCGTCAGGGCAACGCGAGCGCGGACGTCGGCCGGACCTATCTGCTTCTGTGCCTAAAGATGCCCGAGATTGCGGAAAAGTACCTGAAT
>USDZ01000139.1 GCA_900553525.1 uncultured Oscillospiraceae bacterium | reverse complement strand
TGCTGCGGGAAAAAGGCCGGATTTCCCCTTCCGAGGTCAAGGGCCATCTCGCCCGGAACTGCAGCCGGCTCGACGAAGTGACCCGCCTGGTCAATGCGGGATACCGGGAACATCTGGTGCGGGAGGGGGCCTGGCGGCGGCTTTCGGAAATCCGCGCAGTGGTTACCGATCAGTTCAGCGGCATGGCGGACATGCTGGGGGAACTGGCGGCGGATTTCGCAATCGAGGACCGGCTGGATGCCGACGCTGCCGCCCGGGTATCCGGCGTCTGCGAGGCGCACGGCCTATCGGTGCGGGACGTGGCTTGTTCGGTCGGACAGGAAGGCCGCATGACGGTGGATATACTGGCCTCCGACAAGGGCAGCCGGGTGCATGAAAAAAGGTGGAAGGCCGATGTGGAGGAAGCCTGCGGCCGCGAATTCGCTCACCCCGTCGTGGCCCGGATGGGAGACGTGGTGCGGATCACCCTGACCGAACGGCCATTGTACCGGGTGACGATGGGAAGCGCTCAACTCTGCTGCACAGGGGAAAAGCTCTGCGGCGACGCTTTCGAGACTTTTCAGGATAACAAGGGATGCCGGATCACGGTCCTCAGCGACGGGGTGGCCAGCGGTGGCCGCGCGGCCGTGGACGGCGCGATGGCGGCGGGCCTGACCACCCATCTGCTCCAGGCGGGATTTGCCCCGGACAGCGTGCTGCGAATGGTCAACACCGCCCTGATGGTCAAATCGGGAGACGAGAGCCTCGCCACTTTGGATGTCGCGTCGATCGACCTTTTCACCGGACGCCTGGAATGTTTCAAGGCCGGAGCGGCGGTTTCCCTGCTGCGCAGCAAGGGCCTGGTCTCCCGGGTGGACCGGTCCTCCCTGCCGGTGGGGATCCTGCGGGATATTGCGTTTGAACACAGCCAGGACACCTTGACCGACGGGGATATTCTCCTGCTGGTGAGCGACGGCGTGGTGAGCGCGGGCGTGGGCTGGGTAGAAGAGGCGCTGCGGGATTTCGACACCGATCAGGGCAGCGCGGGAGAACTGGCGGAATCCATCGCATACACGGCCCGGCAAAAGCAGAAAGGGGAGCGGGAGGACGACATCACGGTGATCGCCCTGCTGGTCGGCCGGGCGGGAGAATAGGGACGGAACCCCAGAGAGGAAACAGGTTCTTTTAGAAACAGGCGGCTCTGCTTTCATCGGTTTTCCAAATGCGCCGTTCGGCCAACCCCTAGCCGGCGGCGTATTTAGAAATAGAACAAGGCCCTCCGGGAGGATTTCCTTCCGGAGGGCCGGTTTATTTGGGGCAACTTTCCTTGCGGTCTGGATGCCCCTGGATCAGCCGTCTGTGAATAGGCGGTTACCATCCCAGCAAATGCTCCAACAGAATCTTCACGCCGATGCCGATGAGGACAACACCCCCGGCGATTTCCGCCTTTTTACCGTACCGGTCGCCGGTTTTGCAGCCGATGCGGACCCCAGCCAGGCAGACCACGAAGGTGACGCAGGCGATGATGAGACTGCAGAGCAGAAAGCCGTATGCCGGTTCCAGCAAGCCGGTGCGGCCGGACAAGGCCATCGTGACCCCCACCGCCATGGCGTCGATGCTGGTGGCGACCGCCATAACCAGGAGATTTTTCCAGTCGGTGGGATCCCCTCTGGGAGCCTCGTCGTTTTCTCCCCGGATGGCCTCCCAAAGGGTTTTGCCGCCGATAAAGGCCAGCAGCCCGAAGGCGATCCAATGGTCGAAGGCCTCGATTTGACGGGCGAAAGTACGGGCGATGGCATACCCGACGATGGGCATGAGGCCCTGAAAAAGGCCGAACGCGCCCGCCAGCTTGACGTTTTTGGTCCATTTGGCGCGGCACAGCAGGATGCCGCTGCTGATGGAAACCGCGAACGCATCCATCGACAGACCCAATGCCAGCAGGAGCAGGGTAATCAAATCCATGGAAACACGAGCCTCCTCCATCGTTTGACAAAATGAGACGCGGGTCTCTCATTATACGGCGGAACAGGCCGCCTGTCAACCGCACTTTACACCTATATGGGCGGCGGTTCGGAATTATGTGAGGGAGCGGGGAATTCGGAAAATTCCCTTGACAAGATTTGCAGGGGGATGCGATAATGAGGACATGCTTTTGGAAAGGCGTGATCAATATGGGGAAGTATACCGCTGAGGATGTCATGCGGATGGTGGAGGAAGAGAATATCCGCTTCATCCGCCTGCAGTTTACCGATATATTCGGCTCTTTTAAAAATATCGCCATCACCGCCTCTCAGTTGGAAAAGGCGCTCCAGAACAAGTGTATGTTCGACGGCTCTTCCATCGAGGGATTTGTCCGGATCGAGGAAAGCGACATGTATCTCTATCCCGACCTCGACAGTTTTGTCATTTTCCCCTGGTATGGGGAGGGGGAGCGGTCGGCCCGCCTCATCTGCGACGTGTACAAGCCGGACGGCACCCCCTTTGAGGGCGATCCCCGCGGCCTGCTGAAAAAAGTGCTTCGCCAGGCGGAAGAGATGGGCTTTTCAGGGTTCAACGTGGGGCCGGAGTGCGAATTTTTCCTGTTCAACTACGACGAGGACGGCCATCCGACCACCCGCTCTTTCGACCGGGGCGCGTATTTTGAACTCGGGCCGACCGATCTGGGGGAAAACGCCCGGCGGGATATGTGCCTGACGCTCGAGGATATGGGCTTTGAGATCGAGGCGTCCCACCACGAGTGTGCGAACGGCCAGCATGAGATCGATTTCAAATACGCCGACGCCCTTTCTGCGGCCGACAACATCGTGACCTTCAAGCTGGTCGTCAAGACGGTGGCCCACATGCACAACATGTACGCCACCTTTATGCCCAAGCCGGTCTACGGCAAGGCGGGAAGCGGCATGCATGTGAACATGTCCCTGATGAAAGACGGGAAAAACGCCTTTTACGATCCATCCGATTCTCTGGGACTGAGCCGGACCGCGTACAGTTTCATCGCGGGGGTGCTCGAACACGCCCGCGGGATGTGCGCCGTGACCAACCCGCTGGTCAATTCGTATAAGCGGCTGGTCTCGGGCTATGAGGCGCCGGTATACATCGCCTGGTCGGCGAGCAACCGGAGCCCCCTGATCCGAGTGCCGGCCTCCCGCGGCGCCGGTACCCGAATCGAACTGCGCAATCCCGATCCGTCCGCCAACCCCTATCTGGTGCTGGCCCTCTGTCTTTCCGCCGGGCTGGACGGCATCCGCCGTGGTCTGACGCCGCCGCCCTCCACCGACAGCAATATATACGAACTGTCCGGGGACGAGAGGGAAGAGCGGGACATCCACTCTCTGCCCTCCAATCTCAAGGAGGCCGTGCGCGCCATGCTTCGGGACGATCTGGTCCGGGAGACTCTGGGAGAGCACATTTTCGGCAAGTATGTGGAACATAAGATCGAAGAATGGGACGATTATAAAATCCGGGTGACCCCTTGGGAACTGGATCGGTATCTCGAACGGTATTGAGGACGTAAGGAGGACGCATGGAGCGCCCTGCACTGAAAACCGGAAAATGGCTGGCGGCCGGCTGCGGCTGTGCCGGCCTTTTTCTGCTGGGACTATCGCTGTTCCTGACGCTGCGACGGACGGATCTGCCCGCCGGCCCGGCAGAGCCGGCGGAATCGGCCGGGTCTCCCTTTGTCACGGCAGGCCCCACGTCCGCCGGGACGGCTCTTCCCCAAACCGAATCCCCGCTGTTCTCAACCTCCGCGCCCTCTCCGCCGGCGACGTTTCCCTCTCAAGTTCTCCCGGAAGTTCCGGCCCGGGAATTCACCTTTCCCGAGGAAGGACGGGCCGCGCTTGACGCGCTCCTCGCCGGGCAGGAGGGGGTGTCCGTCTATTACCAGGATGTCGGGTCGGGAGCCACGTATGAATACCGGCCGTTCGACAAGTATCCAGCCGCGAGCGTCGTCAAGGCTCCCTACTGTATGTATGTCCTGGATCTCGTCTCCCAAGGCCGGGCCGATTTGAATCAAACTTTTACCTATACGGAAGAATGGAAGCGATCCGGCACCGGCAAAATCCAAGACATGCCCTTCGGCACTGTGCTGACCCTGCGGGAACTGATCCGGTACGCGATTGAGGAGAGTGACAACGTGGCCTTCGCCCTCATCCGGTCGGAGTATCCGGCATCCGGATACCGCGTGTATGCTGAAGGATTCGGCCTGACCTACCCGGAGGATGTCCGAAACGGGGCGAATTCCCAGATCTGCGCGAGGGACGCGGGGGCTTATCTGGCGGCGCTCGACCAGTTTATCCGTTCCCATCCCTATGGCTCGGAGCTGAAAGCTTATATGCAGAATACCCGCTATCCCCTGATCCGCTCCTCTTATCCGATAGCCCGCAAATACGGCTGGATGGAGGGAGCATATCACGATATGGCCATCGTATACGCCCCTCATCCCTATCGGCTGGCGATCCTGTCGGACCACGACGGAGGAACCGAGGAGGATCGCCGGCTGTTCCGGGAAATTTCGCTTTTGATCGAGCGGTATTCAGGCAATGCGTAAGGGCGCGCCGTTTTTTGGCGCGCCCTTTTTGCAGGGACCGTGTATCACACCGCCCAGCGGCGGAGCTGTTTTTTGAGAGGGCGGCAGATCCCTTCCGCCGCCAGGATGCAGACAATCATCTCCGGGACGCCGTTGGTCAGGATGGTGAGGCCGAGTACGCCGAGTAGAAGCTCGTATCCGATGCCGCCTGCTGCCGCGTATTCCGGCCCGAAGAAAAGGAAGACCCCTCCGAGGACCAAGAGGGTGTTGGTCAGGCTGCCGACCGCGGCGGCCACAGCGAATTCGAGGCCCG
>USDZ01000138.1 GCA_900553525.1 uncultured Oscillospiraceae bacterium | reverse complement strand
CTGCCCGGAGACGCCGTGGTGGTCAGCGTCCTGTCCAATCTGGGCTTTTTCCGTTTTTGTGAACAACACGGCGTGACCCCTGTTTCGGTCAAGGCGGGAGGACGGTATGTATGGGAGGAAATGAGGCGCCATGGCTATGCGCTGGGCGGAGAACAGTCGGGGCATATTCTATTCTCGAAATACGCCGCCACCGGTGACGGTCAGCTTGCCGCTATCAAACTGCTGTCTTTGTGTCGCGAACGGGGACAGAAGCTTTCCCGTATCGGCTCCATGATGGAGCGATATCCGCAGGTATTCATCAACGTTCGAGCCGATGCGGCGCAGAAAGCCCGATACGCCGCCGACACCGCCTTGGCAGAAGAGATCCGCCGGGCGGGGGAATCCCTTGGCAGGGACGGCCGGGTTCTTGTACGGGTATCGGGGACCGAGCCTTTTATCCGCGTGATGGTGGAGGGACGAGATTTTGAGGAAATCAACCGTCTCGCTGTCGAGGTGGGAGAGAAGATTAAGGCAGGCATCGGCGCTCCGTGACCGCGCCGCCCGCCTGTATGAGAAGGGAACCATGTCCATGAGGACCGCTTTGCATTGGAAAGACTATGAACTGCTGGATGCGTCGTCCGGAGAACGTCTGGAGCGGTGGGGAGAGATCTACCTCATCCGTCCCGATCCCCAGATTTTGTGGGAGACATCCCGGTTTCATCCGCTTTGGGAGAAAGCCCATGCGTGCTACCATCGATCCGGGACAGGCGGCGGTCATTGGGAACGCCTGCGTCCTCTTCCGGAGACTTGGGAGATTGGATATGCATTTCCGCAGGCCGGTTTGCCAAGCCTGCGGTTCCGCTTAAAGCCTATGGGCTTCAAACACACCGGTCTGTTCCCCGAGCAGGCCGTCAACTGGGAGAGGATGGCGGCGCTCATTCGAAAATCCGGTCGTCCGACGAAGGTGCTTAACCTGTTCGGCTATACCGGCGGCGCAACTCTGGCCTGCGCTGCGGCGGGAGCGCAGGTGACCCATGTGGATGCCTCCAAGGGAATGGTTTCCTGGGGAAAGGAAAACGCCGTTTTGTCGGGGCTCGAAGAGAGGCCCATTCGCTGGCTGGTCGACGACTGTGGAAAATTTGTCGCCCGGGAACAGCGGCGGGGCAACACCTATGACGGAATCGTGATGGATCCGCCGTCTTATGGCCGTGGGCCGGGGGGCGAGGTTTGGAAGCTGGAAGAACAGATATATGGTCTGCTGCAGCAGTGCGCCGTCCTGCTGTCGGACAACCCCGTGTTTTTCGCCGTGAATTCCTATACCGCCGGACTTTCCCCATCGGTGATGAAGTATATGCTGGATACCCTGCTGCTCCCCCGTTTCGGCGGGAGGACAGAGTCGGACGAGATCGGCCTGCCGGTGACGCAGGGAAATTTTGATCCCCCTCGGGTGCTGCCCTGCGGGGCCACGGCATTGTGGCTATCAGCTGCGGAGTGAGAAGGTGAAGAGAATGGATACAAGTATGGCGAAAACCGCCATGATCATGACAAAGGATCTGCATTTTCAGTATGAATATCCGGACGAACCCCCGCAGAAGGTACTCGAGGGCATCGATTTTGCCGTCGAAAAGGGTTCGTTCGTGGCTCTGCTCGGCCACAACGGCTGCGGAAAGTCCACCCTTGCCAAACATTTTAACGCCATGTTGCTGCCCACAGGCGGTGCTGTGCTGGTCCGGGGAATCGACACCACGGATGAGGAACGCAAATACGAGATCCGCAGCACCGTCGGTATGGTGCTTCAGAATCCGGACAACCAGTTGGTATCCACCATCGTGGAAGAGGATGTGGCCTTTGGACCGGAGAATCTGGGGGTCCCCCCGGAGGAGATCCGCAGGCGCGTGGATGACGCATTGCGGGCTGTGGGGATGTATGAATACCGGGAACACGCCCCTCATAAGTTGTCGGGCGGTCAGAAACAGCGGGTCGCCATCGCGGGGATCATTGCGATGCAACCGGAGTGCATTGTTCTGGACGAGCCGACGGCCATGCTGGATCCGCAGGGGCGTCGGGAAGTCTTAGAAACCATTCGCACCCTCAACCGGGAACGCGGCATCACGGTGGTACTCATCACGCATTATATGGACGAGGCTGTGCAGGCCGACCGGGTGGTGGTGATGGACGAGGGACGGATCCTTATGGACGGTACCCCGCGGGAGGTCTTTTCCCGTGTGGACGATCTCCGCAGGGTAGAGCTGGATGTTCCCCAGCCAACCGAACTGTGTGCCGCGCTCAAGCGGGACGGGCTTTCGCTGCCCGACGGAATTCTGAACGTGGACGAGTGTGTGGAGGCGATCTCGCTGCTGCTCGATGCCGCCTCGGACGATTTTCCGCCAGCCTGACTCTGGAAATAACCTGGACCCGGACGGGAATCCATCCCGCCGGGATCCGTTGGAGGATGACGCATGCCGGTACTCGAAACCCAAAACCTAACTTTTCAATACTCCCCGGGCACGCCGTTTGAAAAAACGGCGATGGCCGATGTCTCCCTTACCGTGGAAGAAGGGGATTTCATCGGGATCATCGGCCATACCGGCTCGGGTAAATCCACCCTGGTGCAACATCTCAACGGACTGCTGAAACCCACTTCCGGCAGGGTGCTGCTGGAAGGGAGGGACATCTGGGCCGAGCCCAAAAAAATCCGGGATGTCCGGTTCCAAGTGGGCATGGTGTTTCAGTATCCGGAACATCAACTCTTTGAGGATACCACCTATAAGGACATTGCTTTCGGCCCGAAAAACATGGGGCTGTCCCAGGAGGAAATCGACGTGCGTGTCCGGCGGGCGGCGGCGTTCGTCGGCCTGAAAGAGGAGCTTCTCGAAAAATCCCCCTTTGAGCTGTCGGGCGGGGAGAAGCGCCGGGCGGCCATCGCGGGGGTGATGGCAATGGAGCCCCGGGTCCTCATCCTCGACGAACCCACAGCCGGCCTGGATCCGCGCGGCCGGGATATGATTCTGGAACAGATCAAGGCCTATAAAGAAGAAAACGACACCACCGTGCTGCTGGTTTCCCACAGCATGGAGGATGTGGCGCGCACGGCGAAAAAGGTACTCGTTATGAACCAAGGCCGTCTTGCCATGTATGCGCCCACGGACGAGGTTTTTTCCCGGGCGGAGGAACTCGAGGCCATCGGCCTGTCCATTCCGGCCGTCACCAAGGTGTTTATGCGCCTGCGGGAAAGGGGTTACCCGGTGGGGACCAACGTCTATACCGTTGGACAGGCTGAACAGAGGCTTCTGGCCCTTCTGAGAGGGGGGAGTACGCCATGTTGAGCGGCATTACCATCGGCCAGTATTTTCCCGGCAACTCTCTAATCCACCGGATGGATCCGCGGGTCAAGCTGATCCTCACCTTTGCTTATATCGTCGCGGTGTTTATCCCCCGCAATTGGGCTGGAATGGGGCTGGCGGTGGGATTTTTGATCCTTTCGGTCGCTCTGTCCCGGCTGCCGATAAAACTGGTTTGGAAGAGTGTCAAACCCATTCTCCCTCTGATTGTGTTTACGTCGGTGATCAATATCTTTTTTGTGGACGGGGATCCCCTGGCGGATTGGTGGATTTTCCACATCACGGTCCAGGGAGTGGTCACGGCGGTGTTTATCGCCCTGCGGATCGTCTGCTTGATCGCGGGTAGCAGCCTGTTGACCTATACGACCTCTCCGACCACCCTCACCGACGCTCTGGAACGGCTGATGAAACCGCTCAAGGTGCTGCACGTGCATGTGCATGAGATCGCCATGATGATGACCATTGCCCTGCGGTTCATTCCCACTCTGGTGGAGGAAACCGACAAGATCATGTCGGCCCAGAAGGCCAGGGGAGCCGACATCGAAAGCGGCGGCCTGATGCAGCGTATCCGAGCGCTGATTCCCATTCTGATCCCTCTGTTTGTGTCCTCCTTCCGCCGGGCCTACGAACTCGCCATGGCGATGGAATGCCGCTGCTATCACGGCGGGGAAGGACGGACGAGAATGAAACAACTCCATCTGGTACCGCGGGATGTTGTGTGCCTGCTGGTAATGGCGGCGCTGATCGGCGGGTTGATCGGCCTGAATATTGTGATTCCCGCGGCGCTTTGAAAAATCTCATCTTTTGGGTTGGAAAAGTGGGTGTGCCATGGCTCGGCTCTCGCTGACAATTCAATACGACGGAACCCGTTATCATGGCTGGCAGGTCCAGCGCAACGCCCGCACCGTCCAGGAGGTTTTACAGGATGCGGTGGAACGGATCACCGGTGTACGGTCGGGGATCACGGGTTGCAGCCGCACCGATGCAGGTGTCCACGCCCGCATGTTCTGCTGTGCGATGGATACCGACAGCCCTCTGCGGGGGGATCGGATGGTCCGCGCCCTCAATGCCTGCCTGCCCGGGGACATAGCCGTAACCGGATGCCGGGAGGTGCGCCCGGATTTTCATCCCCGCTATATGGCGGAGGGGAAACGATACCGGTATCAGATTTGGAATAGTCCCGTCCGAAATCCGTTTTTAAGTCCCTATGCCCTGCATCGCGTGGGGCGTCTCGACGAAAAGGGAATGAATCGGACCGCCTCGCTTTTTATTGGTACCCACGATTTTTCTGCCTTTTGCGCCTCTGGAAGCGATGTGAAGGACCGTGTGCGTACCGTTCGGCTGGCTTGTGTGAAGCGGGAAGGGGATTTGTTCTCCTTTTTGGTGGAGGCAGACGGTTTTTTGTATAATATGGTACGGATTATGGTCGGATCCCTCCTGGACGTGCAGACCGGGCAGCGGCGGGATACCCAGATTCTTGAGGCTCTAAACACGGGCAACCGGTCTTTGGCTGGTCTTACCGCGCCG
>USDZ01000137.1 GCA_900553525.1 uncultured Oscillospiraceae bacterium | reverse complement strand
GAAAGAGGCCCGCCCCTCTCGGACGGAGCCGGTCCGGGCCGCCCGGCCCCGGGCGGTGAAGCCGCAGATGCCCGAAGTGATCGCCCGCCGCGAAAACAGCGGAGAATTTGGGTATCTGCTGGACACGGTGTCCGCCCGGTTTGGGCGGCCACTGTCTCCAGGGGATATGGAAACCCTGCTGTATTTGTATGATGGCGCCGGTTTGCCCGCTGAGGTGATCCTTATGGTGGTCGCCTATGCGGCGGCCGAGGAAAAGCTCAACATCCGGTATATCGAAAAGGTGGCCCTGGACTGGGCGGACAAGGGAATCGTCACCATTGCGGCGGCTGAGGAGCATCTCTGCCGCCTCGAACACCGGCGGGACGCCTGGGCTCGGGTTCAGTCCCTGTGCGAATTGGCGAAAACGGCCACGGCCGGCGCGATGGAGGCGGCGGCCAAATGGTTATACGACTGGAGGGTCGACGAGGGACTCGTCCGGCTCGCCTACGACCGCTGCGTGGAGAAAACCGGAAAATTCCAATATAAATATATGGACCGGATCCTCGAGGGCTGGCATCTCGACGGCGTGGATACCCCGGAAAAGGCGCTTGCCGGTGAGGCCGCCGCGAAAAAGAAGACCAAGGCGGGCAAGGATACGTCGATGGATCTCGACGCGTATGAAAATATGGTGATGCAGTACGTGCCGGTTTATAGGAAGGATTGAGAGCGGTGGCATACACCCGGGAAATCTATGACGAAGCGATGGCGGAACTGGAACGCCGCCGGAACCTGGCCCATGCCGAGGCGGCGGCGCTGCGGGAAAGGGCGATCGCCCGCGAGCCGCGGCTGCGGGAGATCGAAAACGCGCTTGCTGGGGCTTCCTTTCGGGTGGCCCGGGCCGTTCTGGACGGCGGCGACGTGGATGCCGAGGTGGAGCGGATTAAGGAGGAAAACCTGGCTTTACAGGCGGAAATGGCCGCTCTGCTGCACGCCCAGGGGGAAACGGCGGGCGACTTTGAGCCGGTCTACGTCTGTCCCCGTTGTCACGATACCGGCTATGCCGGCGGAAAGCCCTGCGCCTGTCTCGAACAGCTTCTGCGGGATGCCGCCTGTCGCCGGCTGAGCCGCACTTCCCATATGACCCTGACCCGTTTTGAAGACCTGGATCTCGCGTATTATCCCGACGAGCCGGATCCCCGCACCGGCATTTCGCCCCGGGAGCGGATGCGGGGGGTGCTGGATTACTGCCGCTGCTACGCGCGGGATTTTGTCCCGGGGGCGCAGAGCCTGCTGCTGCGGGGGCCGACCGGAACGGGCAAAACCCACGTCTCCCTTGCCATCGCCCGCGCCGCCGCGGAAAAGGGCTGTTCGGTCGTCTACGGGCCGGCGCAGCCGTTGCTCCGCCGGCTCGAAAACGAACATTTCGGCCGGGCATCCGGGGACAGCGCCGAAGCCCTGGAGGCATGCGACCTGCTGATTCTGGACGATCTGGGCACCGAATACGCCAGCCCTTTTACCGTCTCCTGCGTCTACAACATCATCAACGGGCGGATGCTCGCGGGCCGTTCAACGGTGGTCAGCACCAACCTCAGTCAGCAGGAAATGCTCGACCGATATGGGGAACAGACCACCTCCCGCATCACCGGCACTTTCCAGCCCCTGTTTTTTTCCGGACAGGACATCCGCCAGCTCAAACTGAGGGAACGGATCCAAGGGGAGAGGGCCTGATCCGGCAGGTTACAATATTGTCAGTCTTCTTGACTTATCTCCCGATATTCGGTACAATGCGAGTGCGATTGGAAAGGGAGCCCGGACCGGGCTCCCGGTGGCGTCCAAATCTTCTGTGCTTTTGGGGAAAGCATGGGGGCCGGAGACGCCCTTTTTCAAAAGGGGGGCCGTCCCGCCGCTCAAGCCGCGGGCAGATTCGTCCCCGGAAAGGACATGGAGTGGAATATGGCCAATGTCGATAAACGATGCATGGGATGTATGAACCCGCTGCCCGACGGGCGGCAGGAATGCGGCGTCTGCGGTTACCCGGCCGGGGGGATCAATCCGGACGGGTATTTGCAGGTGCGCACCCTGCTGTCGGGCCGTTATCTGGTCGGCCGGGTGCTCGAGGCGGGCGGGGACAGCGCGCTGTACATCGGCTACGATCAGGTGCAGGAGGCGCCGGTTTCCATCCGTGAATTCTTCCCGGAAACCCTATGCGGCCGGGGCGAAAACGGCCGGATCGCGCTGCTCGCGGGATGCGAGGCCGCCTTTGAAGAGATGGCGGAGAAATTCCGCGGTCACGCCCGGGTTTTGGCCCGCCTGCGGGATCTGCCCGCCGTGATCCCGCTTTATGACATTTTTGATGAGAACGGGACGGTGTATACCGTCAGCGAAAAAATCGGGGGCATAACCCTGGCCGAACAACTTCGCCGCTCCGGCGGCCGGATGGACTGGGATGAGGCGAGGCCGCTTTTCATGCCGCTGCTCTCCGCCCTGGCTTCCATACACTCGGCGGGCATCTATCACCTGGGAATCTGCCCGGACAACATCCTGCTTTGTTCCGACGGGCGCCCGCGCTTGACCCATTTTCTTCTGCCTGAGGCGCGCATGGTCGGGACCGATCTCAAACCCCAGATCCTGGCAGGGTATGCCGCTCCGGAGCAGTACGAGCTTGACGAGCGCTACACCGCCGCGACCGATGTTTACGGGATGGCGGCGACGATCTTTGCGGCGCTGACCGGCAATCCGCCGGCCGACGGGGCTGCGCGCGCCCGGGAGGGAGCCGACCTGTTGATGCCCGCCGATGTGGCGAAGGAACTGCCCGCCCATGTCAAGACGGCGTTGTTTCACGCGCTGCAGGTCAGTCCCGACAAGCGGATTCAGACCATTGCCCAGCTGCGGGAACGCCTGTCCGCCGCTCCGGCGGTGACGGCTTTGCTGCGGGAGGAACCGAAAACGCCCCCAAAGGCCGAGCCGGAACCGGTCAAGGAACCGGAAAAGCCCCGGAAGCACAGCCGTATGAAAGTCGGCCTGCTGATTTTTCTAGCCGTCTTCATCGTCTTGCTCCTGTTTGCATTTGGGGTGCTGCTCCTACTCTTCCCCGATGTTCTTAACTTCGGCGGGGAAGAGGCGTCGAGCCTTCCCTCGGCGACGAGTACCTTCGTTTCGCCCTCTTCCTCTTCCCCCGACAGTCAGATCCCGCAGGACGATCCGTTGAGCTATTTTGCGGTGGCCGATGTGCGGGGCCAGAATTATTATGATATCAAAGGGACCAAGCTCAACGGCGACATGCCCATTGAGGTGGCGGGTAAACAGTATTCGGATCAGCCGAAGGGCACCATCCTGTCCCAGGAACCGGCCCCTGAAGAGCGGGCCAAAAGGGGGACGACCGTGAAAGTCATCCTCAGCGACGGCCCGCAGCAACGGACGGTTCCCGATGTGTCCGGGTGGCCGGAACAATATGCCAAGCTCTATTTAGAGGCTCTGGGCTATCGGGTCGAGACCATCTATCTCGAGGTATCGACCGTCGATAAGGGACTCGTGCAGGAGACCTCTCCGCTCCAGGGCACCACAGCGGAGGAGGGAGACACCATCATCTTGCGGGTGTCCAATCAGGAGCAAACCCCGCCCGCGGTGAGCTCAGACGGCGGCGGCTGGTTCTGGTAAACCCGTTCACCCAGCCGGTTTCCGCCCCACCGGGGCTTGCCGAGGTTCGGCAGGCAAACCGGGTTTTGGGCATGTTGAGGTCCTCTGTTTTGAGACAAGTGAACCGGGCCGTCCTTTCGGACGGCCCGGTGTTTTTCGTTGCCGTGGAATGGGCGGATGATCTTTGAATCCCGGGATAAAGTATAATAAATTGCGCATGAAACCGCTTAAAATGGCGTGCTAATCCGCTTTTCTAAAAATTGTTTGATAAGCGAGTCTCATTACGCTCATTTAGTTTTGCCTGATCTTACGTTTTTTCACCAGCGTTACAATAATAAATATTGAAGTGATGAGAATAAAAGCAACGAATGGGAAAAGGAAGAAGTCCGTCATAAAGTGGCCTCCCTTAAATAAATAAATAATTCGAGGAATGAATAGAATAAAGGAAATAAGCGGAAGTATGATCGCATATTTCCAATTGCATTTAAATGTAAGGAAGCCTTCAAAAACGCAGATCAATAGAAAAAGGATTACGGCGAATATAAAGTGATTTATAATGAAATCATGCATAATCTTTATCCCTTTCTCTCATTATTTACAAAATATTTTCCGAGCATTTCAGGCAAAGGGATGGCATCTTTTGGCTCTCCTGTCGATCCTTAAATAAGTTCCATGATAACCATATAAATAGTTATCCTAATATTTTATATATTTTTACCCCGTTATTGATACAATTATGAGTGAATTAAAGCGAAATGTCAAGACAGATACATTTAACATTTAGTATAATGACAATTCTATGAGGCAATATTTCACAAATATCCATTTCATTTGTGACAAATGGTCAAATTTATGCAAGGATATTCATACAATATTCTTATGTTGCGCATCACTGTGTTTTGGGCATGTTGTGGTCCTCTGCCCCGGGTCTTGAACAGACGGAAGGCTCGGAAGCCAATCGGCTTCCGAGCCTTTTCGTTCGGTTTTGTGTACACCTGCCAAACCGGTGGGCGATTTTATATCCGCTGGGTTTACAAAGGCAGTTTCTGCGCCAGATCGAGCGCCTGATCATACGGCAGATGCCGGACTCGGTGGCGGCGCCTCTTTTCTCCGAAGCAGCGCAGATCCACCGTGCAACCGCCGGAGCGGCACTGCCAGGGACTGCGCCGGATCACGGCGCAGTCGGTCACTTCCAGCGGGATATACACCCGGTAAAGGGCCAGACCCCGGGAA
>USDZ01000136.1 GCA_900553525.1 uncultured Oscillospiraceae bacterium | reverse complement strand
CGCGGCAAACAGGGAAAAGCCCTTCAGGCTGCGGCCGGAACCTTTGGCCAAACCGTCGGCGACGGACAGCACAATGCTCGGACGTCCGTACCGTTCGGTCAGTCGAGCCGCAATGATGCCGACCACTCCCGGATGCCAGCCTTCCCCTGCCACCACGAGTACGCGGTCAAGCAGCCTTTCCGGGCTGCGGGACAGTTTTTTCAAAACATCGGCTAGGATGGAGGCTTCCACTTCCTGGCGGCGGATGTTCAGGCTTTGGATTTCATGGGCGAGGAGTTCGGCCTCCTCCTCCCGCTCGCTCAAAAGCAGTTCCGCCGCCTTGTCCGGCGACCCCATCCGGCCCGCCGCATTGATACGGGGCGCCAGGGTAAAAACGGCTGTGGTGGAGGTCTGTGTCTTGCCGGCCATACCCGAAATCTCCGCGAGTTTTCGGAATCCAAGGCGGCTGCCCTCGCTGAGCATCCGCAGACCGTGCCGCACCAACACCCGATTTTCCGCCCGCAGAGGCATCACATCCGCGAGGGTTCCCACAGCCACCAAATCGGCATATCGGTCCAGAACGCTTTCCACATCCCCTTCCACAGCACATACAAGCTGAAAAGCCACCCCCACGCCGGCATAATCCTTGAACTCGCTTGGACAGTCGGCCCGATGCGGATCCACCACCGCCACTGCATTCGGAAGGGTTTCCTGCGGCTGATGATGATCTGTCACCACGACATCGAGACCTTTTTCACCGGCATAAGCGATTTCTTCGACAGCGGATACGCCGTTGTCCACCGTCACGATCAGGCGCACCCCCGCTTCGGCGATTCGGTCCACCGAAGATTTATGCAGTCCGTAGCCCTCTCCCTCCCGTTCAGGAATCATATAGAGGACGTCGGCTCCTCGTTCTTTCAAATACGAATACAGCAGCACCGTGGAGGTGACGCCGTCGGCGTCATAGTCTCCGTATACCAGGATTCGTTCCCCTTCGTCCAAGGCATGGCGAATCCGCGCGGCCGCTTTGTCCATATCCGCAAATCCCAGCGGGTCGACGGTCGCGTCCCAGCCGGAGAGAAACTCCAGCGCCTCTTCCACATCCAGGATGCCACGCAGAGACAGCATCAGAGCGAGGAATGGCTCTAGCCCCGCTTCTTCGGCCAGCGAGGCCGCGGCTTCCTTATCCAGTTCCGGCAGAATCCACCGTCGAAAACGCATTCTGATGCCCTCCCTTTCGTTGAAATCGTCAAAAAAGGACTTCTAATATGGTATTGTAACACTTTTTCGGGCTTTATTCAATCCAATTCGTCTTTTGACCGGCACTCCATATCCAAACAAGCGGGAGAAAGCCGTCCGGCTTTCTCCCGCCCTGATTCCAAACTATGCCGGTCAGCCCGCTGCATAGGCCACGATAATCCCTCCGTCGTTGGCATAGACCGTGGAAACACCTCCGGTCGGCACGATGACGACCCGTTTCACCGCCGGGCATTTTTCCAGGATCTCTCCGCGAAGCAGGCCCGCCCGTTCCGGACAGTTGCAGTACGCCATGGTCAGGGTCAGGGTGCGGGGTGCCGCTCCGGTGGTTTCCTCCGCGATCAGGGCGGTGAGTTTGGCGAGCGCCTGTTTCATTCCCCTGGCCTTAGCCGCCATTTTGATCTCTCCGTGCCCATCGTCGCTCATAATAGGGCACAGGGACAGCACCGAAGCCACGATACCCGACACCCGGTTTAGCCGCCCGTTTTTGACCAGATTGCCCAGATCCTCAAGGACGAATAAGGTTCGCATAGACTCCATAAAGCGGGTGGACTTTTCCACCACGACGTCAAACGGTTCACCCGCGTCGATGCATTCCTTTAGAAAGATCGCCAGCCGGAGTTCCCCGGCCGATGCACTCTCGGAATCGAGGACATGGATCCGCTTTCCGGGTGATTCCTCAAGCACCATCTCCCGCGCCACCCGGGCGGAATTATAGGAGCCGCTGAGTTTGCTCGACAACGTTACCACGATGCATTCTTCACATCGCCGCATCTGCTCGGCATATTCCTCCACCGATGGGCAGGCCGACCCCGCCGCCTGTTTGGAGGACTTCATTTCCCGAAGCAGTTTCTTCGTATCGAGGGTAGGCGTGTCCGAATACTGCGGCCCGTCGGCGACCTGCACCTTCAGCGGGGCGAAGAGCATTCCGATCTGCTCCCGCAGTTGGGGCGTGGTGTCGCAGCAGCTATCTACCAAAATTTGAATACCCATCTTGTCCTCCAAAAAATATTATCTTGTTTTTAATACAAGATTATCATTTTTGAATCTCCATGTCAAGGAGGTTTAAAAACTGTTTACAAAACTTTCCACGCTACCGCCTCCGCCTCTAGGATACCCGCTTTTATAGCTGTTAAACGGGGCTTTCTCCATTAAACGGATGTTGGAATTCCTTAACACCCTGGAAAAACAAAATACGAGGGAAGCCGTCGGCTTCCCTCGTATTGCCAAAATGACCGCCCTATCATCCCGCTTCTTCGGTGTTTTCAAACTGGGAATTGTAAAGCTGGGCATAAAACCCGCCTTTCGCAAGGAGTTCCTCGTGATTGCCCTGCTCCACAATATCCCCGTCCCGCATCACCAGGATGCAGTCCGCATCCCGAATCGTAGAGAGGCGGTGCGCGATGATAAAACTGGTGCGGCCCCGCATCAAGTTATCCATCGCCTTTTGAATCCGCACCTCGGTGCGGGTATCGACCGAACTGGTCGCCTCATCCAGAATCAAAATTTTCGGATCGGCCAGGATGGCCCTTGCGATGGTCAAAAGCTGCTTTTGACCCTGGGAGACGTTGCTCGCCTCCTCATTGAGCTCCATATCGTATCCATTCGCCAATGTCTGTATAAAGTGGTGTACATGCGCGGCCTTTGCGGCGGCGATCACCTCTTCGTCAGTGGCGTCCAGACGCCCGTACCGGATGTTTTCCCGGATGGTACCGTTAAACAGCCAGGTGTCTTGGAGCACCATGCCGAACATCTGCCGCAGTTCGCCGCGGTTGAAATCCCGGATATCATGGCCGTCCACGAGGATAGCGCCGGAATTGACATCGTAGAATCGCATGAGAAGCTTAACCATAGTGGTCTTGCCCGCTCCGGTGGGACCGACGATGGCGATCTTCTGCCCCGGCTTCACATGGGCGGTAAAGTCGTGGATGATGATCTTGTCGGGGTTATATCCAAAGCTGACATGCTCGAAATCCACCCGGCCCTCGAGTCCCTCAGGAGATACAGGATTTTCCACCGTCACATCCTCCTCGGCCTCTTCCAGGAATTCAAACACCCGCTCGGAAGCGGCCGCCGTGGATTGGAGCATATTGGCCACCTGCGCCACCTGAGAGAAGGGCTGCGTGAACATCCGGACATACTGGACAAAGGACACGATGGCCTCCACACCGATACGGCCCCGGGTGACCAGCCATCCTCCCAGCACCGAAACCACGACATACCCGAGATTGCCGATAAACTGCATCATAGGCTGCATCATACCGGAAAGGAACTGGGACTTCCAAGCCGATTTGTAGAGAATCTCGTTGGTCTCGGCGAACCGTTCAACCGTTTTTTCCTCATGGTTGAAGGCCTGGACGATGTTATGACCGCTATAAACCTCCTCCACCTGACCGTTGATATGGCCCAGATATTCCTGTTGGGATTTAAAAAACTTTTGAGAATGTTTGATGATGAAGCTGATGCACAGCATTGAAACCGGAAGGATGCACAATGCCGCCAAAGTCAGTTCCCAGCTGATGGTCAGCATCATCACCAGAACGCCGATCACCTGGGTGACGGAGGTGATGAGCTGCGTGATGCTTTGATTTAGGCTCTGACTTAGAGTATCCACGTCGTTGGTCACGCGGGAGAGAACCTCACCGTGGGTTTTGGTGTCAAAATACTTCATGGGCAGGCGGCTGATCTTTTGGGAAATCTCCCGCCGGAGGTTGAAGGATACCTTCTGAGACACACCGGTCATCAGGAATCCCTGTACGACCGTGAGGCCCGAACTGAGCAGGTACATACCCAGCAAAATCAGCAGAATTTTGCCCACGTACACAAAATCAATCCCGCCTCCGGGGACACCGGAGACCATTTCCATCACCCCGTCAACGATGGCGCCGTTAGCTTTCATCAGCACTTTGGGGCCGTAAATGTTGAGGAGCACGCCGCCCACGGCGAAAATCAAAACCAGAATGACCGACACCTTATACCGGGACATATACCGGATAAGCTTGCGTATGGTGCCGCCGAAGTCCTTGGCTTTTTCCCCGCTGAAACGGCCCGGCCCGTGGCCCATGCCGCCCGGGCGCATCGGAGGACGTTTTTCGTTGCTCATTGTGCCAATTCCTCCTTTGACAGTTGGGATTCGGCAATCTGCCGGTATTCCTCGCAGGTTTCCATCAATTCCGTATGAGTACCCTTGCCGACGATTTTCCCCTCGTCGAGCACCAGAATCTGGTCCGCATGCAGGATGGTGCTGATCCTCTGGGCCACAATGAGCACCGTGCTGTTCCTGGTCTGATCCCGCAGCGCCCGCCGCAGGGCGACATCGGTCTTATAGTCCAGCGCCGAAAAACTGTCGTCGAAAATATAGACATCGGGGTGGATGGCAACGGCCCGTGCGATAGACAATCTCTGTTTCTGGCCGCCCGAAACGTTTGTGCCTCCCTGGGAAATCTCCGAACCATAGGTGTCCGGCTTCTGCGAAATGAAATCTTCAGCCTGGGAGATCCGAGCCGCCTGCACCATATCCTCGTCGGTGACGGCATCGCCTCCATATTTCAGGTTGCTTTCGATCGTGCCCGAAAATAGCACACCTTTCTGAGGCACATACCCAATGTGGGAGCGAAGCTCATGCAGCGGCACCTGCCGGACATC
>USDZ01000135.1 GCA_900553525.1 uncultured Oscillospiraceae bacterium | reverse complement strand
CTTCCACGCCCACCGGCTCGACGACATTTTCACCGCTATTCGGCTGTCGAAAGAATTTCATCTGCGTTATGTGATCGTCCATGGAACCGAGGGATATCGCGCCGCCGATATTCTGGCCGCCGAAGACGCGCCCATACTCTGCGGTCCTCTGCTCTGTGACCGGAGCAAACCGGAACTCCGTGGACTGACCCCTGCAAACCCGGGAATTCTGTACCGGGCGGGGGTGGCAATCGCTCTCATCAACGACCATCCGGTAATTCCTCAGCAGTATCTCGCTATATGCGCAGGACTGGCTGTACGTGAAGGATTGCCGCACGAGGCGGCATTAAAGGCCGTAACGCTCTGGCCCGCCCGGATCTGCGGCATCGACGACCGGGTCGGATCCATTACGCCGGGCAAAGATGCGGATTTGGTGCTGTTTCCCGGAGATCCCTTGGCATTGACGGCCAAGCCGAAAACGGTGTTTGCCGCGGGGAACCGGATTCTATAAAGATCGGTTATAAAATGCCTCAACCAGGACAGCGATAAAGGAGAAGAACAATGCGGGACATAGCGGCTTCCGCCATTGAACAGGCGGTACGGGATTTGTGTATCGAAGCGAATCGGCATCTGCCGGCTGATATTGGCTGTGCAGTCCACCAAGCAGCGAAACGGGAAGACAAGCCTTTGGCCCAGGAAATCATGCGGGATCTGGAGGCGAATCTGGACGCCGCGGAGGAACTCCACCTTCCCGTCTGCCAGGATACCGGAATGGCGGTGGTGTTTGTCCGGGTGGGCCAGGAGGTGCATATCACCGGTGGACTGCTGCGGGATGCTGTAAACCGCGGTGTGGCAAGGGGGTATACCGAAGGACTTTTGCGCTGCTCGGTGGTGGGGGATCCGCTGCGGCGGACAAACACAGGGGATAATACCCCGGCGATACTGCATATCGAGTTGGCGGAGGGGGATCGGCTGGAACTGACGGTTGCGCCCAAGGGCTTTGGCAGTGAAAATATGAGCCGCATATTCATGCTCACTCCGGCGGCGGACCGGGACAGGGTTCTTAACTGTATCGTGCAGACCGCCCGAGAAGCCGGGAGCAACCCCTGCCCGCCCATGGTTTTGGGGGTGGGGATTGGCGGGGATTTCGAGATGTGCGCGCTTCTGGCCAAAAAAGCTCTGTGCCGTCCTCTCGACCGTCCAAACAGCGATCCGTATTATGCCGAATTGGAGCGGGACGCACTGGAAGCGGTAAACGCTCTCGGCATTGGGCCCCAGGGATTCGGAGGAAACACGACCGCTCTCGGCGTGGCGGTCGAGACCTATCCCACCCACATTGCCGGCCTGCCGGTAGCCGTCAATGTGGGCTGTCACGTGACGAGACACGCCTCGACGGTTCTTTAATTCAACCGGCCTGACATCTGAAACGTTCACAATTCCTTGTTTATTTTTATGGGAAAAGCTGGTATACTCAAATTAGGGAGTTTAATCGGCGGATTATCCGCCGGCAAGCACCCAAACCCATGAAAAAGGATTGGAGTGAATGGTATGAAGGTAACCATGACCGGCCGAAAATGTTCTCTTCGCCCGTCCTTTGTGGAACGCACAGAGACGAAGCTGTCCAAGCTGGACAAGTTTTTCGAATCCGATGCCAAAGCGGATGTAACCGTAACGAGTGAGCGCAACCTCATGCGGGTGGAAATCACCATCCGGTACAACGGCATGGTATTTCGCGCAGAAGATGCAGCGGCAGAGCCAAACGAGGCTGTTGACCGTCTGATGGATGTATTGCTCCGGCAGATCCGGAAAAATAAAACCAGGCTGGAAAAGCGGCTGCGGGTACACGCCTTTGACGATATAGAGACCGGCGGCATGGAAGAGAACGAGGACGAGTTTCATGTGGTCCGATCCAAATCCTTTCCCGTTAAACCCCTGGATGTCGAGGAAGCGATATTGCAGATGAATCTGATCGGGCATCAGTTTTATATGTTCCGCAATGGAGAAACCGGTGAAATCAATGTGGTATACCGCCGCCGGGACGGCAATTACGGTCTGCTCGAACCCGGTGGAGAATGATCCGGCTCATGTTAGAGGACGGCCGCGGCGGCGCGGCCGTCCCTTTTTGGTAAGAGCTTTTGGGAAGAGCGTTCTCGGATATGCAAAATCATAAGGAACACCAAGATATACACAAGGTCAGTGCCTGGAAAGGATATGGAGCGGAATATGGAACGATGGGAATACGCGGCCCCCTGCCTGTTTGGCATAGAAGGGATCCTGGGGGATGAGTTAAAACGGATGGAAGCGCAGGACGTCCGAGTGCAGAATGGAAGAGTACTCTTCAGCGGGGGGCCTGAGATGCTGGCCAGGGCCAATATCGGCTCCCGTTATGCCGAGAGGATCCAGATTCATATGGGCAGCTTCCATGCGTCGAGCTTTGAGGCACTGTTTGAAGGGGTCCGTTCTCTTCCCTGGGAACATTGGATCGGGGAAAAAGACGCCTTTCCCGTCAAGGGCTGGTCTTTGAATTCTACCCTGCACAGCGTCCCGGACTGCCAGGCGATCGTCAAAAAGGCGATTGTGGAACGGCTGAAAAGCGTTTATCGGCTTTCCTGGTTTGAGGAGAGCGGCCCGACGGTGCAGGTACAGTTCACCCTACTCAAAGATGACGCCTCTCTTCTTCTCGATACCAGCGGTCCGGGACTGCACAAACGAGGTTACCGGCAAAACGCGGGAGGCGCTCCCATCAAAGAAACCCTAGCCGCCGCCATGGCGGATCTGGCCAGGGCAAGGCTGACCGAGCGGGTGGTCGATCCCTGCTGCGGTTCCGGCACTCTGCTGATCGAGGCTGCGCTCGCTGCCAGGCGCATCGCGCCGGGACTTCGGCGCCGGTTTGCCGCGATGCGGTGGGCATCCGTTCCATTTGAAATCTGGGAGCAAGAGCGAGGCCGGGCAAAGGAAATGATCCGAAAGGACGGCATATTCCGGGCGTTCGGCGGCGACATCGATCCCGAGGCGATCCGTTTGACTCTGGAAAACGCCGGCAAGGCGGGGGTGGGAGATTCTGTGTCCGCTTCCGTTCGGGATCTGGGGACGTTTGTTCCGGAGGGAGAAAACGGCGTGGTCCTCTGTAATCCGCCGTACGGCGAACGCCTCCTCGACCTTCGCTCTGCAGAAGAGCTCTACCGGACTATGGGCCGGGTGTTTCAGCCGAAAAAAGGATGGACTTACGCGATTATCAGCCCCCATGAAAACTTCGAAACCTTATTCGGCCGAAAAGCGGACAAACGCCGCAAGCTCTATAATGGTATGCTCAAGTGCCAACTCTATCTGTATTACCGGCACTGAGCAGGCAGACGCTCCTTCCCCACCGGATGAGGGGATGAAAGCATCCGGCACTTTACTGCAGACATCCATAGTCCCAAAACCGTCGGTAACGAATTGTAAATAAATTATGAAATCTTGTAAAAATCCGGTTTTCCCTCTTGATTTTTCCAGGTTTCGGGCTAAAATAGATTTAGCACTCAAAACATAGGAGTGCTAAATCTAGTACATGACTCTAAGGAGGATGAAAGTTATGACGATGAAACCTCTGGCGGACAGAGTGGTCATCAAAATGGTGGAAGCCGAGGAGACGACGAAGAGCGGCATCATTCTGGCCGGCTCCGCAAAAGAGAAACCTCAGGTGGCCGAAGTGGTGGCGGTTGGCCCTGGCGGCAACGTAGACGGCAAGGATGTGACCATGTACGTCAAAGCCGGCGATAAGGTCATCACCAGCAAGTATTCCGGTACCGAGGTCAAAATAGACGGTGTGGAATACACCATTGTCCGGCAAAGCGATATCCTGGCCGTTGTAGAGTAATTGAGATTGTAGGAGGTAAACCGTTATGGCTAAACAAATTCTGTTCGGAGAAGATGCCCGCAAGGCTCTCCAGTCAGGTGTCGATCAACTGGCTGATACCGTGAAAATCACCCTGGGGCCGCGCGGACGCAACGTGGTGCTGGATAAAAAATTCGGCGCTCCCCTGATCACCAACGACGGTGTGACCATAGCCAAGGAAATCGAACTGGAAGACGCGTTTGAAAATATGGGGGCCCAGCTTGTCAAGGAAGTCTCCACCAAAACCAACGATGTGGCCGGTGACGGAACCACCACCGCCACCCTGCTCGCCCAGGCCCTTATCCGCGAGGGAATGAAAAATGTCGCGGCCGGTGCCAATCCCATGGGCGTCAAGAAGGGCATCCAGTCGGCGGTGGACGCGGTTGTTGAAGAAGTTAAGAAGAATTCCAAAAAGGTCAGCGGTTCGGAAGACATCGCCTCCGCCGCGACCATTTCGGCCGGAGATGCCGTCATCGGTAAGCTGATCGCAGAAGCGATGGAAAAGGTCTCTGCCGACGGTGTTATCACCGTCGAAGAATCCAAGACGGCCGAAACCTACACCGAAGTGGTGGAAGGCATGCAGTTCGACCGCGGCTATATTACCCCGTATATGGTGACCGATACCGAGAAGATGGAAGCCGTCATCGACGACGCCTATCTCCTCATCACCGATAAGAAGATCTCCAATATCCAGGATATCCTGCCCCTGCTCGAGCAAATCCTGCAGGCGGGCAAGAAGCTGGTCATCATTGCGGAGGATGTCGAGGGCGAGGCGCTGTCGACCCTGATTGTCAACAAGCTGCGCGGCACCTTCACCTGTGTCGCTGTCAAGGCTCCCGGCTTCGGCGACCGCCGCAAGGAAATGCTGCAGGATATCGCCATTCTCACCGGTGGCCAGGTGATTTCCGAAGAGCTCGGCCTTGAACTCAAGGAGACCACTATGGATATGCTGGGCCGCGCCCGTCAGGTGAAGGTGCAGAAGGAAAACACCATCATCGTGGACGGCATGGGCGACAGCGAACAGATCAAGAACCGTGTCGCGCAGATC
>USDZ01000134.1 GCA_900553525.1 uncultured Oscillospiraceae bacterium | reverse complement strand
GTCAAACCCTTCCGCTCGGCGGCCCGGGCGGTGGACATCAAACGCCGGGTGGTGGAAGCCGACGAACGCGAGGCGGGGGAACGCCGTCTGCTCAATTTCGGTCATACCCTGGGCCATGCGTTGGAGGCCCATTCCCAATTCCGTCTATCCCACGGCCGGGCCGTGGCGGCGGGCATGATACTGGTCACCCGGGCCGCCGAGCGGAAGGGTTTGACCGCGCCGGGCACAGCGGATAAGATCGCCTTTCTGCTGCGGCGATACGGTCTGCCGGACGGGGACGAGACCCCGCCCGCGCAATACCTCTCCCATGCGGCCCTGGACAAGAAACGCACCGGGGATACCCTGTCCCTCGTATTGCTGCATACCATTGGGGAGGGGTATGTCCACCCCATTCCCGTCGATTCCCTGCCGGCTTTTACAGCCGATTCCCATGTGAAATGAGGTGACGGCATGTCGGTCGTCCTGGCACGTTCCTCTGCTATCGCGGGCCTGGCGGTTCCCCCTCCCTCCAAATCGGCGGGGCACCGCGCGCTGATCTGCGCCGCCCTGGCGGCGCTTCAAAACCGGGGGGACGGTGCCTCCTGCCGCATCGCCCGGCTTCGTGACTCCAAAGAGGCCGTTTTATCCGACGATTTGGAGGCTACCCTCGGCGCTCTGGCCGCCCTGGGGGTGTCCGCGGAATGGGACGGAGACACGCTGTTGTGCAAAGCCGCTGCCTTGCCGGATTCCCCTCCTGTTGTGGATTGCGGGGAAAGCGGCTCTACCTTGCGGTTTCTTCTGCCGGTTTTCGCCGCCTTGGGGGTTCCGGCCCGGTTTACCGGCCGGGGGCGCCTGCCCCAGCGGCCTCTCGGCGTTTATGCGGACTGCCTGCCGCCGCACGGCGTTTCGCTGACCTTTCCGGCGGACGGCAGCCTGCCTTTGTCCCTGTCCGGGCGCCTGACGGGGGGGACCTATCTTCTGCCCGGGGATGTGTCCAGCCAATTTATCAGCGGCCTGCTGCTGGCCCTGCCCCTGTGCGAAGAGGACAGTCTTCTGCGCCTGTCCACGCCGCTGGAATCGGCGGACTACGTCGGCATGACCCTCCAGGCCCTGCGTCTGGCCGGGATCACAGTTTATCCCTGTCCCGACGGCTGGCGGATCCCCGGCGGACAGCGATACCGGCCTTTTCAGACCGCGGTGGAGGGGGACTGGTCCCAGGCCGCCTTTCTCCTGACCGCCGGGGCTTTGGGCGGCGAAATCCGGGTGAGAGGGCTGAAACCCGACTCCGCCCAGGGGGACCGCGCAGTGCTGTCGGTTCTCCGCCGGATGGGCGCCGAGCTGCTGATGTCCCAAGGCGTCATCCGCTGCCGCCGCACCCGCCTGCACGGTGTCGACATCGATGCCTCCCAGATTCCCGATCTGGTACCGATCTTGGCTGTTGCGGCCGCCACTGCCGAGGGAGAAACCCACATCACCGGAGCCGCGAGGCTCCGGCTCAAGGAAAGCGACCGCCTTGCCGCGACGGCGGACGGGCTGTCCCGCCTGGGCGCCCGGGTGGAGGAACGCCCCGACGGCTTGATTCTCAAAGGCGTCACCCGTCTGAAGGGAGGACGGGTCTCCGGATACCGGGACCACCGCATCGTCATGAGCCTGACGGTGGCCTCCCTGGTGTGTGACGGCCCGGTAGAGATCACCGACGCTAAAAGTGTTCAAAAAAGCTGGCCGTCTTTCTTTACAGATTACCAGCGGATTGGAGGAGATGTCCATGTCGTCGATTAACGGCTCCCGCCTGCGTCTGTCGATTTTTGGGGAAAGCCACGGTCCGGGCATCGGCTGCGTACTCGACGGACTTCCCGCCGGGGAGGCCTTTGACCTGGAGGAAATCGGGGTCCAGATGGCCCGCCGCGCTCCCGGGCGGGACGCCACCGCGACCCGGCGGACGGAGAGCGATACTCCCCGGCTGCTGTCGGGTTTTCTGGAAAAGGATGGGTGTACACGCACCACCGGCGCCCCCCTCGCCATGTTGATCGAGAATGAAAACCAGCGGTCGGGGGATTACCGGGAACTAGAGGTCCTGCCCCGGCCGGGACATGCCGATTATCCCGCCCATGTCCGGTACCACGGGTTTCAGGATGTGCGGGGCGGCGGCCATTTCAGCGGCCGCCTGACCGCGCCCCTGGTTTTCGCGGGCGCTTTGTGCAAGCAGCTCCTCCGCCGCCGGGGCGTGGCGGTAGGCGGGCATATTGCGGCCATCGGCGGCGTGGAGGACCGCCGCTTCGATCCTCTCGCCGTTTCGGCCGAGGAACTGGAATCCCTCTCCCGCGTCCCCTTCTCCCTGCTCGACCCCGCGGTCGAACCCTTCATGCGCGCGGCGGTGGAAACCGCCCGGATGGACGCAGACAGTGTGGGCGGCATCGTGGAAGCCGCGGCGGTGGGACTTCCCGCCGGGATCGGCTCTCCCATGTTCGACGGAGTGGAAAACCGCCTGGCGGCCTTGCTGTTCGGGATTCCCGCGGTCAAAGGCCTGGAATTCGGGGACGGCTTCGCCCTGGCCGGCATGCGGGGCAGCGAGGCAAACGATCCCTATCGCTACACACAGGACGGCGGTGTCGAAACCACTTCCAACCACAACGGGGGCCTGCTCGGCGGCATCACCAACGGTATGCCCCTCATCCTGCGGGCGGCGGTGAAGCCGACTTCTTCCATCGGCGTACCCCAGCATACCGTCAATCTGGAAACCGGGCGGAACGATACCCTGACCGTTCGGGGACGGCACGATCCCTGCATCGTCCCCCGGGCACTCCCGGTCGTCGAAGCTGCCCTGGCCCTCGGTCTGCTCGATCTGCTGTTGGAGGCGGAGGGGAATCCCACTCCCCACGCCTGATTCCGTCTCTAGGAAAGGATGTTTCGTATGAATACCGCCTCTCCGCGTGATCTGTCCGCCATTCGGCAGGATATCGACCGGATCGATCGGGAGCTGCTCGGCCTGCTTCAGCGCCGGATGGATTGTTCCCAGGAGGTCGCCGCTTACAAACTCGCCCACGGCCTGCCGGTGCTCAACGCCGGACGCGAACAGGAAATTCTCGACCGCATCCGGCGGGAGGGCGGCGAATACGGCGATGCCGCCGCGCTGATATTTTCCACCGTTATGGATGTTTCCCGCGGCCTCCAGCATCGCCGGATGGCGGGCGGACAACCCCTGCGGGACCGCCTGGCGGCGGCCTCCCACGTCCTGATCCCCGCCGCCGATGCCCGGGTGGTCTGTTCCGGCCGGGCCGGGGCCTTTGCGCATGAAGCCGCCCGGCGCCTTTTCCCTGGAGGGCCTTTGCCGCGGTTCGTCGCCTCCTTCGCCGAGGTGTTCGCCGCCGTGGAAGAGGGTTCCGCCGATTATGGCGTGGTGCCGGTGGAGAATTCCTCCACCGGCTCGGTCCATGAGGTATATGATTTGATGATGAACTCCCATTTTTCCATCGCGGGAGCGGTGGAACTGCCGGTTCACCATTGCCTGCTCGGCGTCAAAGGCGCCGACTCCGCGGACCTGCGGACGGTGTATTCCCATCCCCAGGCCCTGTCCCAATGCTCCCAGTATCTCGCCACCCGCGGCCTTGAGTCCCGCCCCTACAGCAACACCGCCGCCGCCGCGGAAATGATCGCGGCCGCCGGCGATCCTCACATGGGCGCGATCGCCTCCCGTACGGCCGGCGATTTATACGGATTGGATATATTGGATGAAAATATACAAAACGTGTCTGAAAACACCACCCGTTTTCTGGCCATTGCCTCCCGCCTGACCCTTCCCGCCGATGCGGACCGCATCAGTTTGATTTTTACCCTGCCCCATGTGACGGGCTCCCTTTACCGGATCCTGGCCCGGTTCGCCATGCAGGGGCTGAACCTGACCAAACTGGAAAGCCGGCCGGTTAAAAACGGGGAATTCGAATACGCGTTTTATTTGGATTTCGAAGGAAATCTCCGGAGCGAAGCCACGGTGGATCTGCTCTGCGCCCTCTCCGAAGAACTGCCGGTGTTTACCTTCTTGGGCAATTATCGGGAACTGCCTGCCCATCCCCGGTGACCGAATCCGGCGGAATTCCGCCGCTTCCTGGGTTTTCCTCAAAAATGAAGATTGGTTTAAGATCCGGCAAAGATCCCTTTGAAGGGCTTGTTTTTGGTGGGCGGCCTGCCTATAATGGTCATAGCAGGTCAAGCGGGGCTTTTCCCGCCGGCCAATTCAGCGTATCAGGAGAAAACATTATGCGGCTTCCTTCGAGACAAACCAACCGGCTTCTTTCTTGGGTGCATACCTACCGGCATGCGGCCCTGTTTCTCATATTTTTTGTCATCTTACAGCTTTTCAATATCGTGGAACAGACGGTGGTTCCCCGTTATTGGGTCGCGTGTTCTCTGGATAACAACATACCGTTTATTCCGGCCTTTGTTATACCATATGTATTCTGGTTTTTATACGTTGGGGTGGGGCTGGTTTACCTATGTCTGCGGGATAAGCAGACTTTCATTCCCACCATCCTCCTGTTGTGCAGCGGCATGGCGATCGCGGTGCTTGTTTATGCGGTGTTTCCGCATGGGCAGCCTCTCCGCCCTGCCGTAACCGGTTCGGATCCGTTCAGCGTGTTCGTTCGGGATGTCATCTACGCCAACGACACCAACACCAACTGCTGTCCGAGCATCCACGTTCTCAACCAACTCGCCGTACACGCGGGCATCTGCCACAGCCGCCGCTTCCGGGACCGCCGAGGCGTGAAATTGGCATCGCTGATCGCCTCCGTGCTGGTATGCGCTACGACCGTGTTGATCAAACAGCATTCCATCCTCGACGTTGCGGCGGCGCTGCTCCTGGAACTGCCCCTGTACTGGCTTTTCTTCCGCAGCCGTCTGCGCAACCGGCTCGCGCGCCTCTTTTCCGACGGCGGCGCGCCGGTATCCGGTGC
>USDZ01000133.1 GCA_900553525.1 uncultured Oscillospiraceae bacterium | reverse complement strand
CCCCAAGGCAGTGACAATATTGAGGGCGGCCGCCCGCATCATCCGGAACTCAGAGGCGGACATGGTTTGAGCCGGAGCGACCACGATGGAATCGCCGGTGTGAATTCCGACCGGATCCACATTTTCCATCGAACAGACATCAATGGCGTTGCCGGCGCTGTCCCGGATAACTTCGAATTCAATCTCTTTCCATCCGGCCACGCTCTTTTCGATGAGAACCTGATGGATCAGGCTGGCCCGAAGGCCGCCCGCGCAGATTTCTCGCATCTCCTCGTCGTTATGAACAAAGCCGCCGCCGGTCCCGCCCAGGGTATAAGCGGGGCGGACCACCACAGGATACTCGATTTCATGCGCAAAATCCAGGGCATCTTCGACCGATTCCACCACCTTGGAGGGGATGCAGGGTTCCCCGATCGACAGCATCGTATCTTTAAAAGCCTGCCGGTCTTCCGCCTTGCGGATCGTATCCGGATTCACACCCAACAGCTTGACCCCACGGGAAGAGAGAAAATCCCCCTGAGACAGTTCCATACCGATGTTGAGCCCAGTCTGTCCGCCCATATTGGCCAAGACGCTGTCCGGCTTCTCCATGTCGATGATTCGCTTAATCACCTCTACATTGAGAGGCTCAATATAAATGACGTCGGCCATGGTCTTATCGGTCATGATGGTGGCGGGATTGGAATTGACCAAAATCACCTCCAGGCCCTCTTCTTTCAGAGCGCGGCAAGCCTGGGTTCCGGCATAGTCAAACTCCGCCGCCTGTCCAATGACAATGGGCCCCGAACCGATCACCAATACTTTTTTTACGTCCTGCCGTTTGGGCATATACCAATCATTCCTTTCTGCTCGGCCCTATTTCACCACGTGTTCGCCGTCTACTCCAAACAGCATTCAGCCACGCTTTTCCGTATGATCCCGCAGCATCCGCACAAAGGCGTCGAACACCCAGGCGGTGTCCTGATATCCGTTGCCGTCGGAAGGTTCGAACTGGACGGTAAAAATCGGTTTTTGCCGGTAGCGCAGCCCCTCTACCGTCCCGTCGTTGACGTTGCGCAGAAAGGCGTCGGCCACATCGTTTTGTATACTGTCCAGAGCCACGGTATAACCATGATTTTGTTCCGTCACCATCACCCGGCCGTCGTCGAGATTCCGCACCGGCTGGTTGCTCCCCCGGTGTCCCACCGGCAGCTTTTCAATTTTCATTCCCGCGGCTACCGCCATGAGTTGATGCCCGAGGCCCCAGCCAAATATGGGTTTTCCATTTTGAGCCAGCGCACGGAGAATCTCGATGATCTCCGGATTGTCCCAGGGATCGCCGGGACCGTCGGACAACACGATGCCGTCCGGGGTTGAAGCCAGGATTTCCTCTGCGGATGTATAGGCCGGATACAGGGTACAGGAACAGCCCCGGCCCAAAAAATGCTCCAGGATGGATACCCGGAACCCGTAGTCCGGAATGGCCAGCTCATACAGCGGGCGCTCCGCTTCCCATCGCTGGGGCTTGCTGACCGTGATCTTCCCAATCGCAGGCGGTACGCGATAGCCTTTCAGACGCTCGATTCGTTCTCGGGACGCATCGGGGGTGTCCACGATCATGCCGTTCATCACGCCATAATCCCGGATATGCCGGGTCAAAGCGCGGGTATCCACCCCGCACAGCCCGGCGATGCCGAGCTGCCGGAGATATTCATCCAAGGTGACGAACTCGTGGGCGTCGGTAGGCTCCACACACCACTCCCGCACCACATAACCGCTGGCCAGCAGCTTGGAAGGGCTCACCGGATCGACTCCCCGATTGCCGATGAGGGGGTAGGTCTGCACCACGATCTGGCCCGAATAGGTCGGATCCTGCAGCAAATCCTGGCTGGTGGTCATATCGGTGTTGAACACCACCTCACCGATAGCCTCACCTGCGGACAGATTCCGTTCCGCCCCCATCGCATATCCCTTAAAAGATGTCCCGTCTTCCAGAAGCAAATACGCCGTCTTCATTCGTATGACCATCCCTTTCCATTTGCTGCATATCCCATCGGCACGACTGTTCTCCCTGTATAATCGGAACGTTCACCGCCGCCCAATCACTTGAAGAATATCCTCCCGCATCCGGACCGCTTCCCGCAGGGCGGCTCCGGCGTAGTCTTCCGGCGGACAGTTTTCTTCCTTTTTCCAGGCACAAAGGATCGCCCGGGAAGAGTTGATAACTGCGCCCCGGCCCTCCTCATCGAAGGCACCGGCCACATCGGCCGCACCTCCTCCCTGGGCGCCGTAACCCGGCACCAGAAAAAAGGTATGGGGCAAATATCGCCGCAGTTCGGTAAGCTGGGCGGGATAAGTGGCGCCCACTACAGCGCCGACACCGGTATACCGGTGTTTTCCGGGGACCTCCTCCCCCCACTGTTCACACATGGCCCCTATATGGCGGCAAACTGGTTCCCCGTCGATGATCCGGTCCTGCAATTCTCCGGAAGAGGGATTTGAGGTTTTGACCAGAACAAAAATGCCCGCATCCCTGTCTCTGCAAACAGATAAAAGTGGTCGAATTCCATCCGACCCCAGATAAGCGTTGACGGTCAGCGCGTCTCCTCCAAAGGGCTCAAACAACGAGCTGCCTACTTTTACCCGGCCAAGATGAGCGGCGGCGTATGCCTCCATGGTGGCGCCGATATCGTTGCGTTTGCCGTCGGTGATGACAAACAGGCCCTTTTCTTTTGCATAGGCGATGGTCTCAGCCAATGCCCGCATTCCCGGCCATCCGTACATTTCATAATAGGCCGCCTGGGGTTTGACGGCGGGGACCGTGCCGTACAAAGCGTCGATCAGGCCCCGGTTATAGGCGAGAATGGCAGCGGCCGCTCCTTCTAAAGTCTCTCCATATTCTTGGAAGGCCTTTTCGACAAGAAATTCCGGTATATACTCGAGCTTTGGATCCAATCCCGCTACAGTGGGGTTTCCAGTCTTGTCAATCGCGTCGATCAATCTGTCTAGCGCCATCGTGTGCCTCCATGATATTTATTCAGACAAGGAAAACGGTTCACCCAGCAGGCTTACCGCCTCACTTTCCGGCAGTTCTTCCACGCTTTTCAGCTTATTTTGAATGATCTCGGTCCGTTTCGCGGCCTTTCCCGGATTGTCGGTCGCGGCGGAGAGCTTCTTCTGGGTAGCTTCCAGGGCGACCCCGAACCGACCGAAGTCCACCTTAATCGCTCCCAGCATCTTCCACACCTCGCCCGATCGTTTCTGGATCGCCAGGGTGCGGAATCCCATCTGCAAACTGTTGAGAAAGGCCCCCAGGGTCGTCGGTCCCATGATGGTCACCCGATAGTCCCGCTGCAAAACGGCGCAAAGCTCCGCCCGCTTTGTCACCTCGGCATACAACCCTTCGGTGGGAAGAAACATGATGCCGAAATCCGTGGTATAAGGAGGAATAATGTACTTATCCCGTATGCTCCGTGCGTTCTCCTTGATGCTGGCCTCGAGTTGTTTCGAGGCCGCGTCCAGTTCCGCCAGTTCCCCCTGTTCAGAGGCTTCCACCAGCCGTATGTAGCTTTCCATGGGGAATTTGGAATCAATCGGCAGATAAACGGCCTGGGCCCCGTCTTCCTTACCCGGCAGACAAATGGCATACTCGACAATTTCGTTCCGCCGGGGTGCCACTTTGACGTTGGCTCGGTACTGCTGAGGACTCAACAGCTGCTCGAGCAGATTTCCCAGGGAAATTTCACCCCACGTGCCGCGGGTCTTGACATTGGTCAACACCTTTTTGAGGTCGCCCACCCCCGCGGCCAGATTCTGCATATCGCCTAATCCCTTATACACCCGTTCCAGCTGGTCGTTCACGGCTTTGAAACTCTCACCCAACCGGGTCTCCAAGGTTTTCTGTAATTTTTCGTCCACCGTCTGACGCATACCATCCAACTTACGGGCATTGTCTTCCTGCATCAGCTGTAGACGCCGGTCCACCATCCGCGTCATCTGGTCGATATTGGAACCTACGATTTGGCTGGCATTTTTAAAGGAAGTATCCACCTCTTGCTTGAGCAGACTCATCTGTTGAGCGTTCTGGCGGTTCTGCTCAGCCAGTTCCGCCCGGAGCTGGTCGCGGGTCAGCGCATCCCGCCGGCCCCGGTTACGCAGAAGCAGCAGGAACAGCACAACCAGGTTTAGAACCACCGTGGCGCCGGATAAGATCAAACTCAGCTTGTCCATAACCCCTCTCCTTCCGTGAATACCACCCGGCCTCCCAGCATGGTGAACCTCACTTTCCCGGTTAGTTTCATCCCCTTAAACGGAGTGTTCCGAGATTTTCCATGGAGCTTGTCCGGACGGACGGTCCAGCGTATGGCCGGATCAAAGAGAATCAGATCCGCAGGCGCTCCCTCTCGCAGAGTACCTCCGGGAAGATTCAACAGCTTGGCCGGATTCCAGGCCATCAGAGCCGTCAGATCAAGCAGGGAAAGGCGCCCAGTCTCCACCAGTTTCGTATGGCAGAGCGCCAACGAGGTTTCCAATCCCACCGCGCCGTTTGGAGCCTTAAAAAAATCCGCCTTTTCTTCCGGCGCGTGCGGCGCGTGATCGGTTGCGATGACCGTCAGTGTGCCGTCCCGCAGCCCCTGCAAAACCGCCGCCACATCTTGTTCAGAACGCAGCGGCGGATTCATGCGGTAATCGGCGTCCCGGCTCATGAGCTGTGCGTCGGTTAAGGCAATATAATGGGGCGCGGTTTCCCCCGTCACCGGCACTCCCCGGCGACGGGCGTCACGGATCAATTCCACGCTTCCCTTTGTACTGACATGGCAAATATGCACCGGACAGCCGGTCGCCGCAGCCAGAGCGATCTCCCTTGCCGTTGCGGCTTCCTCGGCCGCCGGATGAATTCCCGGAACCCCCAGCTTACGCGATACGACACCCTCGTTCATGATGCCGCCGGC
>USDZ01000132.1 GCA_900553525.1 uncultured Oscillospiraceae bacterium | reverse complement strand
CGGAGGCAATCAGCAGTTCTACGCGGCGCTATACCAGCAAAAGCGCAACGCCGTCAGACGGCCGCCCCGGTTCCGGGACGATGTGATGCCGTCGGTTTGGGGGGACTGACATGCGGATTCCAAATCTACAGCGGGGGAACCAGTATCGGGTGACCATCCCGGCCCTGAACGGCGGGGTGAATTTGAACGACGCCCCGAATCTGGTGGAGGACAACCAGCTCACCGACGTGCGCAACATGTGGTGGAAGGACCAGGCCCTGCGCACACGGCCGGGCCTGCGGACGACGGAGGAGGATATTCGAAAGATCGGCACGGCCAGCACTTGCCGGTTTTTCCCTCCGCTGCGCCTCTATGAACAAGGGGAGGCGGTGGATTATGTCGGCTGCTTTTACGGAGACGGTCAGACGAAAAACACTTTCGCGCTGTTCCGCTTCCATGAAGACGGGAGCGTGGACAAGGCGGCGGAACACGTGTTCTGGGAGGGCGGCGATCCCTATGCCGACGGCGTTTTTCTGTTCGACAACAGCTCCACCGCCTCCAGCGCCGGGCTGTACATGGTGTTTAACAACGGGCAGATCTTTACCCTGACGCCGGGCGGGGTGATGGAACGGATCCAGCCCTCGGAAATCTATGCACCCCTGGTTGTGGTCAATGCCGTGGGAAGCGGCGAGACAGGCGTCCCGCCGACCCAAAACGGCACGCTGTTCGAAGGATACAATCTGCTGACCGGGGCGTTCCGCACCGCCTTCACCACCGACGGCGTCTCCCACGAATTCCGGCTCCCCCAGGACAACCTGACCCGGAACGACGGGGAATCCCCGGTGATCGAATATACGGGGCCGGACGGGACCGTCACCCGGTGGGACAGCTTCAGCAACACCATGCTTTATGCGCAGGCGTCCGCCGAAATCGGCGGTGAAACCGTCCTCGCCAAACTCTATCTTGGGGCCGGATCGGTCGAGTTCTCCACCAGCGGCGGCGAGGCCTATCCCCTGCCGGGAAACGGGCGGTCCAACAATCTGGTGGTCACGGCGTGGAAAAGCGATGCCGAATCCGTCAAAAAAATCGCGGACATGTCCTTTTCCACTTGGTTCGGCGGGGACCGATCCGGAATCAACGGCGGCACCCGCCTCTTTGTTTCGGGAAATCCGGACTATCCCCATCTGGTGCATTGGAGCGATCTCAACCAGCCCCTGTATTTTCCCGAGAACAACAGCGCCTATATCGGCCGGTCCTCTCAGAAGGTGACGGGGTTTGGAAAACAGGCGGATATCCTGGTGATCTTCAAGGAACACGAGATGTACGGCGCCGAATACGTCTCGGGCAACAGCTATACCGCGCAGGATGTGCTGGACGGGAAGGTCCAAGACGTGACGGCGAGCGCCGCCGCTTTCCCTCTCACCCCCATCAACGCGGGCATCGGCTGCGACTGCCCCGGATCCATCCAACTCTGCAACAACCGTCTGATCTGGGCCTCGTCGGACGGCCATGTATACGGGCTGATGGCGCTCAACCAGGGCAGTGAGCGGAACGTGCGGGACCTGAGCGCCTTGATCCGCGCCCGTCTATCCGCCGAAACCGAGACCGCCCTGCGCCGGGCTGTCTCCTGCGATTACGACGGGCATTATCTGCTGTGCGTGAGCGGGCGGGCCTATCTGCTCGACTATATGGACGGGTCGTTTCAATATTACGCCAACTATGTGGACGAGCGCAAGGCGCAGCGCAACATGCCGTGGCATATCTGGGAATTCGAAGGGGCTCTCCATTTCGAGGCGATGATGCCGAAGGGGCAGGGAATGGCGATCCTCGCCTCCGACGGATACGACTATCTCGGCGCGGACGGTGCCCCCGCGACCCTGCGGATCGTTATTCCCTACCGACTGGAGGGCGACAGCGACGATCTGGTGGAATGGACGTGGAGCGCCGGGACCCTGCCCGAAGTCCATGTGAAGAGGAAGACGGTCGAGGCGGCGTTCCAGACCAAGCAGTTCGATTTCGGCGCGCCCGACCGGAAAAAGACGATCCGGCGGCTGTATATCGGTATGGCCGGGGGAACCGGCGTGCCCGTCCGCGCGGCCTATATCACGGAAAACGGGACGCAGGAGGATGTGTGCGGCTGGGAGACGGAGGGCCTGGACATCCGCCGGGAACAGACCGTGACGCCGGGGCTGTCCCGGATCAGCCGGTTCGGGTTCCGGGCGGAAAGCGGCGGGCCGATATGCGTGGAAGGTCTGGTGATCCGCTACGAGCGGAACGGGGAGGTAGGATAAATGGCCAAAACGGCACAGGACTATACCGACGAGCGATACGCCGGGTATCGGGGAGAGGCGGAACAGCTGCGCGAACAGCGCCGCCAATCCGACGACGCGGCGATCCAGCAATACAACGAGGCGGCGGACCGCACGGCCGCGGCCGCGAAAAAGCCGTATGAATCCCAGCTGGAGCAGTTGCCCGGGGAATATCAAAAGATGCTCGACTACAACGCGCTGCAGGAGCTGGTCGGGCAGAGGCAGGTCGCGGAAAGCATGGCCAACATGGGCCTGACCGATTCGGGGCTCAACCGGACGCAGCAGACCGCCCTGGCGGTCCAGCGCGGCAAGGCCGACGCACAGGTGCGGCTCGCCCAGCAGCGCAAAACCGAGGAACTGCAGGAGAAGATCGCCCAGATCACCGAAAGCAACGCGGCGCAGAAGATACAACAGGAGGCCGCGGTCCGCAGCGAGAGCGACAGCTGGTACAACAACCTTTTGGCGGACTTCTACAACAGGGCGTCTCAGGAGGGGACCGCGCTGTATGACGCGGACAGGACCCGCGCCGCCCAGGCGGCGGAGAACGAACGCCAGCGGCAGGCGGCGGAAAGGCAGTTGCAGGCCACCCTGCTCATGGAGAACAACACGAGGCCCTTGGTTCTTCAGGAAACCGACAATACGGTTCAATTCCGGGGCGCGCTGATTAATGAATCCCAGTCGGCGAGATGGCGCCAAAAGGCCGATACCTATGCAGACTATGTACGGTCGATGCTGGCCGAATGGTACAACGATAACAGGCTCGACGACGCGGAATTCGCGTATTTGCTGGATTATTACGGGCTGTAGGAGGGATTCCATGGCGCTGTCTTTTGAAGAAATCAAACACAAGGTGGAGGGGCAGCGAATCAGCGGGCCGGAGAGCTTTGATCAAATCAAAACCCGTGTTTCCGGAATGGACAAGGCTTATGCCATCACATCTGACGACGTAAACGATTGGTTTTCCAAAACCCGCGAGTTATCGGACAGAACGGCAGAGTATCTGTCCAACTCCCGCACATATGACGGGTGGAAGGACGCGGCCTCCCCTTCTGAAGACCTACATAAGCTCCGTTTGCAGGAAGCAACCGTCCGGGCATGGATGAACGGGAACAAAGAGGCGCTTGGGGAACAATATGGCACGTTGGCCTCCCAACTCGACCAATATGCGGACGCGTTGGGACAACTGGACGCGGGGGTTCGGAATACAGGAAGCATCTGGAAAAACAGTCCGCTGGAACAGATAGACAGATCGATTTCTGCCAATGAGGAGAAAATGGCGGAAATGCGAAACCAACTGGAAGAGAAGAAAGATAACGGCTTTCTTAGTAAAATCGCCGGAGCGGCCCTGACTGAAGAAATGCAGGAAAAGATGCACATGAAAGAAAATGTGGATCTGCACCGCGAAATAGAAGAATTGGAGAAGGCCAACCAACAGCTGCAGGATGAACGGCTCCGGTATCTGAAGGCCTACAACGAAGCCGGGCTTCTGTCCAATCCGGATGCGCTGATTCCTGAGCCCACGCTGGCCGACAATCTTGACGCGCTTCGATTGGACGCGGCGGTGGGCATTTCGAGCTTTTCAAACGGTATATATAAGGCACTGGATTGGCTGATACCCGACGAAATGATCAATTACGGCGATAATTTCATGCGCGACCTATTTGATATGGCGTATGCTTCGCACAATGACTGGCTGGAAAAAGAACAGGCCGCAGATGAAAAGGCCAGCGAGACGGTGAGGTATATCGGAGACAACGTGGTAACGCCGCTCATGAATTCGCTCCCAAATGCCGTTGTCGCGGTTATGTCAGGAGGAGCGACCACCGGCCCTTCATTGGCATCAACCACCATGTCAACAGGGCAAATGACCGCTGCATCAATCGGCAATATGCTCAAGAATCCATCCTTTTGGGTCAGCGCCGTTCCGACGTTCGGTTCCACGTATGATGAGGCCATTCGGGACGGGGCGAGTGAGTTGGAAGCAACGGCCACCGCTGTCCTAAACGCTTTTGCGGGCAGCGCCATCGAAGTTTCCGGCGGTATCGAAACCATACCCAAAAGTCCGCGCGGGATTCGCACCTGGGTCAAGGGGATGCTCGATGAAGGGAAAGAAGAGGTCCTGCAGGGCATTGTAGGAAATTTGGCACAGAAGATGGTATACGATCCCGACAAGTCCTGGTTTTCTCTCAGCGACCCGACCGCCGTCATCAACCCGCGCCGCATGCTGGAGGAAGGCGCGGGGGGTGCCGTAGTGGGCGGCATTCTGGGCGGCGGGATGCAGACGGTGGGAACGTTGGCGTCAAAGGCGGGGCCATCAAACGGTATCGCCATCCCGACCACGGCGGACCTCCGTTTTTCCGCAAACGATACGGAGGCGGGAGCCCTTCCTGCCGTCCGCTTCCATGCCGACGTTCCAACCCAGACCGATACCGTATCCCCAGCACGGATGGGAAATGTGGCTGTTACCCGCCAAGGCACGGGTCCCGCCTGGGACGGGGTTCGGTTTCAGACCGGGGATGATCTGGTGACGGTGCGGGGACTCTCTGAGTCCGCCGGGCAAAACAGGTTGCAATCCAGCGTTGGCCGTGATACGATGGGGACAAATACGCTAGGAGGGACAGGGCATGTATCTGAGGGATTTGACC
>USDZ01000131.1 GCA_900553525.1 uncultured Oscillospiraceae bacterium | reverse complement strand
AAAACCACCGTGATTAACCTGCTCATGCGGTTTTATGAGGTGGACGGCGGTCAGATCGAAATCGACGGCCACGGCATTGCGACCATCACACGGGATTCTCTTCGGCGACATTTCGGTATGGTGCTGCAAGAAACCTGGCTGTTTGCCGGAACCGTTCGGGAAAATCTCGCCTACGGCCGTCCTGATGCCACCGATGAGGAGATCGAGGCCGCCGCCAAAGCGGCCCATGCCCACAGTTTTATCCGCCGGCTTCCGGAAGAGTACGATACTTACATCACCGAAGACGGCGGCAACCTCTCCCAGGGGCAGAAGCAGCTCCTCACCATCGCCAGAGCCATGCTGCTCGACGCGCCCATGCTCATCCTGGACGAGGCGACCAGTTCGGTCGATATTTTGACAGAAATGCGGATTCAGCGGGCTTTCCGCAAGATGATGCGTGGAAAAACAACGTTCATCATCGCCCACCGACTCTCCACCATACAGGATGCGGACACTATTCTGGTGCTGAACAAGGGCGATGTGGTGGAGACCGGATCCCATGAGGAATTGCTGGCGAAACGGGGATTCTACTGGAACCTGTATAATTCTCAATTTGCACCGTCGGACGGGTGAGTTCCCTATATCGATCGAATGGGAGACGCATCCTTCAGACGCTTTCTAAAACGGTTAGACCCGGGTGTTCCGCCAAAAAGGAACGCCCGGGTCTGTATCTTTTTATGTAGAGATGTTTTCAGGGAAGTGCCATTCTCCCCGCAGAGGAGGGGAGAGAGGGAGGGTGCGTGCGCCCAAAAGCCGTGCCTCCTCCTCGATATGGGTGACGAGTACAAGCAACGCCCGTTCCGCCCGCTGCCGCAGCAAAGAGGCAATGCGGTCCCGCAGCTCCGGATCGATGCCGGTAAAGGGCTCGTCAAGCAGCCACATGTCGGCGTTCAAAGCGAGTGCCCGCGCGATAGCCACCCGGCGTTTCATCCCGCCGCTCAGATCGGAGGGAAAGACAGAACCCTGCTCTGCGAGTCCCACTAATGCGAGGGCCTCGGCGGCACGGTCCCGATTAGAGCGCAGTCCGCTGGGCAGGGCCAAGGCGACGTTGTCGAGCGCTGTCATCCAAGGGAGAAGCCGGTCCTCCTGAAACACAGCGGCGGTTTTTCGGTCTGAAATGCCACGGATCTGTCCGTGTTCAGGCCGCTCCAGACCTGCCAGCAGCCGCAGCAGGGTGGTTTTTCCGCATCCGGAAGGTCCTGACAGGCAGACCACACCCTTTTCCGGAAAAACAAGAGAAACATCCTCCAGAACGCGAAGAGGACCGTATGAAAAATCCACATGTATCAGCGCCGGATTCATGGTTTTTCACCTCATTCCACGGCATTGTAGCGCCGTCCAAGACGCTTGGCCAACTGCAAAAGGCCTTTTTCGAGCAGGATGCTCAAGGTGACGACCGTGGCGGTCCAGGCGAAAACCTCCGGAGTTTCCAGATAGATTTTTGCGTCTTGAAGCTGCCGTCCGATGGACAGGGCGGGCCGGCAAATCACCTCGGCGGCGATTCCCGACTTCCATGCAAAGCCCAAACCGGTGGTACAGGCCGCGAGAAAATAAGGCATCACGGATGGGAGCCGTATCCTAAGCAGGGTCTTTAATCGGCCGAAACGATAAACTTCGGCCATCTCGAGAAGGGTGGGATCGATTCCATGGATGCCCTTTTCCACGTTGGCCCAGACGACCGGCATCACCATGAGAAAAGCGATAAAAACAGGCAGTACATCGGTCCGAAACCAGACCAGCGCCAAAATGATGAAAGAAGCGACCGGCGCCGCGCGCACGATATGCAGGAGAGGAGCGAGCAGAGCACGGGCGATTGAAAAACGGGAGGTCAGGACCGCCGCCGCGCATCCTGCGACAACGGCGGCGAGAAATCCACCCGCCACCCGCAGCAGGGAGAAGCCCGCCGCTTTCCAGAACAGAGGAGTTCCGATCAGCCTCCATAATGTTTTGAGGACGGTCAGAGGAGTGGGGATGAGCAGTTCCTGTCCAACGAGCAGGGCCACCCCTTCCCACACAAGCAGCCAAAAAAGAGTGACCCCCGCCCCTACGGCAATCCGCCGCAGGGGCGGGGCGGTTCTGTCTCTTTTTTTGTTATGCTTCGGTGTAATAGAAGGCGTCATCGGGCAGCTCCCCTCCGAGCGATTTGGGATTGGCTTCAAAAAGGACGGAAAAATAGCCGTTTATTTCGGTTTTCATCGTTTCTCCCGCTACAAACGTCAGGTTGCAGCCGGGAATCGCCTGTTTGGCGACGGCGGCTTTTGGAATGATACCAGTGGTTTCACACAGCGCCGCGGTGGCATCGATGTCGGAAGCCGCCTGAATTGAGTCCTCATATTCCGATAAAAAGGTTTTCACTGCGTCGGGGTGGTCCTTTAGAAATTTGTTTCTCACGATTACACAGCCCATCATCAGCTGGCCGTCCGCGACCTTATCCCATTCGGCGGTCATGTCCAGAGCGCGGCGAATCGAAGCGTTTTTTGTGAGTACAGTCGTGGCGGTGGGTTCGGGCACCATCGCGACCGTGGCCGTTCCGGAATCCATCAAAGCCGCGAGTTCCTCATTTTCCTGGACGAATTCGATAGTGACGTCCTTGTCGGGGTCGATGCCGTTTTTCTGCAAAATATGGCGTAGGACGTACTCGGGATTGGCGCCTTGTCCGGTGGTGTAAATGGTCTTGCCTTTGAGGTCAGCGGCGGTCTGGATGGTATCGCCGTTTTCCAGAATATGCAGCACGCCCAGCGTATTGACGGCCAGCATGGTCACATTGCCCTCGGTTCTGTTGTACAGGACGGCGGCCAGATTGGTCGGCGCGGCCGCGATATCCACCTCGTCATTCAGGATCTTGGCGGTGATTTCATCGGGTGAGGATGCGACAGTGAAGGTGTAGTCGTTTTGTGCAGTGCCTTTCTCCTGCGCGTCCATCAGGTGAACCATGCCGATGCCGGTGGGGCCCTTGATGGTTTGGATACGGACAGCCGTTTTCACCTCGGATGATGTGGAAGAGCCGGCGACCGACGAAGTGTCCTCCGGTGCGGAGGCACATCCCGCGGCCAGAACAACCGCGAGTAAACAGGCCGCGGTGCTTGAAAGAAGGCGGATAAAACGATTTTTCATGAACGAAGTCTCCTTTGAATAAGATGAAATATAAGAACGCCGCAAGGCGGGAATAGGAAAGAACAGGGGGCCTATAACTTGGTGATGCGAATGCTTTTTCCTTCTCTGTGGATCCAGCCCTCCGATTCAAGGGCGTCGAGGGATCGGTAAAGGCTGGAACGGCCGATGTTAAGGCTCTGGGCCAGTTCCACCATGCTGACGGGGATATTCACCAGACCGTCCGGCTGGCGGTGCTCAAGCAAATAGCGGTACAAGCGGTTTCCGTTCGGCCCGTTTGTAAAATTGGCGATTTTGCGATTTAAAAAGCGGATACGGTCGGAGAGAAAACGGATATAGTTTTCCGCCACAACCGGATACCGCGCGATATAGTCGGACATCCGGGCCTGAGAGATGAACAGCAGCTTGGTGGCGCGCAACGCCTCAATTTCCGTTACATAGGCGTCCGTCTCACCAAATAAGGCGGCCGCGCCAAAGATTTGCCCGGCGCCCAGCCGATTCATCACTATCCTGCGGCCGTCGTCGGCGCGGAAGACCTGTACTTCTCCAGACAGAATCATAGCGAGCGCCCGCCGGAAATGGACGCCGGAAAAAATTCGGGCGCCTTTCGGAAAAAATTCCGGTTTTGGCAGCTCCTTTAAAACGGCTTTTGTTTCTTCCGGCGACAGGCCGCGCCAGACGAAAAAGTCCCCGAGTTTTAAGGGGGAACCCGGAAAATCCCCCGTGCCTTTTTTCATACAGCCTCCATTTCTGTCTCAAATGAGACAGATGACGGTTTCATTATACAGGGAAGGGCATAAAAAAGCAAGCCTATTCGGACAAAAAGATTACAGATTTGTTTTGTTTCTGGCGGATTTCAGGATAAGAGTTTACAATCGGCTCAAAATGTGGTATTTTATGTTTGATCTCCAATTCCATAGGGTTTTCGTCTCTCGCGATTATGAAAGACATGCCGTCTTCGGCAAATGATTCGGCCGGCACTCCGTCTTTGGACGGTTAAAACCGGAGAAATGGAGCTTACACATGAAAAGAATTTTATCTCTGTTACTCTGTCTGGCTATGTTTTTGACTGTTTCGGGTCTCGTCCTTGCGGAGGGGGAGGATTCCTCAACGCCGGATGTCACCGATCCCTCCGACCCCGCTACTTCGTTTGAGTTTGAGGTAATCTCGTCTTCTCAAACGGAAAATACCCTGACGGTCCAGTGGAATCAGGAGGAGGCCGACGGGGTGATGGTGATGGCCGCACTGATCGACGATACCGATATGCCTGTGACGATTTCCGCGTCGAATCCCGATACGTTTACCGTGGAATTGGACCGCCTGAAAACGGGGATTTACGATCAGGTGCGTTTCACTCTCTTAAACGGAACGAAACAGGAGTACGTCGAACAGGATCTGCGTGTGATCAAGGGCGGCGATCTTAACCTGAAGTTCGACGAACTGAGGCGCAACGCCTCCGGTCAGGTGGTCGCCACCCTGAAGGATGAATACGGCCGCCCGGTGAGCGATTACGCAGTCAAAATGCAGATCGGCAATGTCACCGAAACCCAGGTCACCAATGCCAGCGGGCAGGTAACATCCGATACCCCGATCGAAAATACGGACGATGCCAAAAAGACGGTGCTGTGTATCGCAGAGAATTCCACTGAGAGGGAAAACGGTATCACGATTCGGTATCTGGGCACCCAAAAGGGCTTTTTTGACGGTTTCACTGTGCCGCCTGCGACGGAGACTCAGGCTCCCCCCGATGCTCCCACGACGCCCCCCTCCACGAGTACCACCTCCGCTACTCCGCCGGTCATTACCAC
>USDZ01000130.1 GCA_900553525.1 uncultured Oscillospiraceae bacterium | reverse complement strand
AAAGATCCCCGCAGGCCGATCGGTTCTTTCATCTTTCTGGGGCCGACGGGAGTGGGCAAAACCGAACTGTGCAAGGCGTTGGCCGAGGCCATGTTCGGGGATGAAAATGCCATGATCCGGCTGGATATGTCGGAATACATGGAAAAGCACACGGTATCTCGTCTGGTTGGGTCTCCTCCCGGTTATGTGGGATACGACGAGGGAGGGCAGTTGACGGAGAAAATCCGCCGTAAACCCTATTCCGTCGTGTTGTTTGATGAAATCGAAAAGGCTCATCCCGATGTTTTCAATATGCTTTTGCAGATTCTGGAGGACGGTATCCTGACGGATGCACAGGGGCGCCGGGTGGATTTCAAAAACACTATTATTATCATGACCTCCAATGTGGGGGCCCGGATGATCACGGAGCATCGGAAATTGGGGTTTGCCGTCGCGGACCAGAAAGATGCTGTCGAAAATCAGAAGCAGATCCGGGAGGATGTACTGAGTGAGTTGAAAAGAACCTTCCGTCCGGAGTTCCTTAATCGGGTGGATGATATTATTGTCTTCCAACAGCTTTCCGAAGAAGATATCCGCCGGATTGCACGGAGAATGCTTCGTTCCCTTGATAAGCGTCTTGAGGACATGGGGATGACCTTGGAGGTCAGCGATGAGGCAGTCGGTGAAATTGCCAAGGAGGGATTTGACCCGATTTACGGGGCTCGTCCCCTTCGCCGAGCCATCCAATCCAAGATTGAAGATGCTTTGGCCGAACAGCTTTTGGAGGGAAAATTCCGGACAGGCGATGTTGTCCGAGTAGATGTAAAGGATAAAAACTTTACTTTTGAGTCCGGCCCGGTTGAGGTGGCCAACTGATTGGCGAAACGGCGCATGCTGGTCATGCGCCGTTTCGCATTGCCCGTAACGCCAAATCTCGATTAAAAATGATACAGATGGCCGTTGCGTCGAAAGACCTGCTTGACAAAACTCCTTTGGCGTCCTATACTTAATTTTAGATTTTGATACGACTTAAGGACATTGACGGGAAGAACCTGCGAGATCGGCGTTTTCAGAGAGGACAGCTGCGCGGTATTTATCGCGGGCTGAGAGGCTGTCTATCCATGCTGGGCAGGGGGCCGTCCCTGAGTCCCGCCGTGAGGAGCGGCGGCGTATCCCGCGTTAAGGGATTCAAGCGGCACCGTTTTGACGGTGCAAGTTGGGTGGTACCACGGAAGCCTCCGTCCCATATTGGACGGGGGCTTTTTTATGAAAGGACGGTAAACGATATGGAATGGACGGGACTCAATGATTTACGGGAAAAATTTCTCTCCTTTTTTGAGAGCAAGGGGCATCTACGCTTATCCAGTTTTTCGCTGGTACCGCAAAATGACAAATCCTTATTGCTGATCAATTCCGGTATGGCACCGATGAAAAAATTTTTTACCGGTGAAGTCACACCCCCTCGCAAGAGAGTGACCACCTGCCAGAAATGTATTCGTACCCCGGATATTGAACGAGTGGGAAAGACCGCCCGGCACGGCACTTATTTTGAGATGCTGGGTAACTTCAGTTTTGGAGATTATTTTAAACATGAAGCAACAGCTTGGGCGTGGGAATTCTGTACAAAGGTTCTTGAAATGCCCGTCAACCGCCTGTGGGTCTCGATCTATCAGGAGGATGACCAGGCTTTCGAAATCTGGACCAAAGAAGTCGGCGTGGATCCAGGCCGGATTGTCCGGCTTGGAAAAGAGGACAATTTCTGGGAACATGGCTCCGGCCCCTGCGGCCCCTGTTCTGAAATCTATTTTGACCGGGGCGAGGCGTATGGTTGCGGCTCTCCCAGCTGTGGTGTGGGGTGCGACTGCGATCGGTATGTCGAATTCTGGAATTTGGTATTTACCCAGTTCGACAACGACGGCAAGGGGCATTACACACCGCTGGAACATCCCAATATTGACACCGGTATGGGCTTGGAACGCCTGGCCTGCATTATGCAGGGAGTGGATAATATCTTTGAGGTGGATACTTTCCAAAGCATTATGAAGCATGTCGGTCGTATGACCGGGGTTTCCTACGGCGAGTCAGAGCAAAGCGACGTTTCTCTGCGGGTCATCACCGACCATATCCGCTCCACCACCTTCATGATCGGGGACGGTGTGATGCCTTCAAACGAAGGACGGGGATATGTTCTGCGCCGTCTGCTCCGCCGTGCTGCCCGGCATGGCCGTCTGCTCGGTGTCCACGGTCCTTTCCTATATCAGGTGTGCGAAACGGTTATTGCAGAAAATCGAAATGCCTATCCAGAGCTTGAGGAAAAACGGGATTATATTGTCAAGGTGATTCGCAATGAGGAGGAGACTTTTGAAAAGACGATCGACAGCGGTCTGGCTCTGCTCGAAGACATGCTGGGGGGTCTGAAAGGCTCCGTCCTATCCGGAGCCGATGCCTTCCGCTTATATGATACCTACGGATTCCCTGTGGATCTGACCCGAGACATTTTACAGGAAAGAGGCTTTCAACTGGATGAGGAACAATTCCAGCAGTTGATGGCTAAACAGCGGGAACGGGCTCGAGCCGCCCGAAAAAAGATGGGAGAAGATGCCTGGAAGGCGGGCGTGGGAGTACTCGAACAACTCATGGCCGGTGGATTTGTAGGATATGACATGCTGTCTGCCGACGCCCGTATCGCCGCCATCATCCGGAACAACGAACCGGCGGAAGCGCTCAACGAAGGTGATGAAGCGGCATTGGTCTTAAATGTCACTCCCTTCTATGGAGAAAGCGGAGGCCAGGCCGGGGACACCGGCGTTATCACCGCAGGAGACGCCGTTTTCCGTGTTTCCGACACACAAAAATCGGCCGGCGGGGTGATCCTGCACATCGGGATTATGGAAAAAGGGAGTTTAAACGTCGGCAACACGGTTTCCGCCCGGGTTGATGAAGCGTCCCGCCTATCCACCATGAGAAATCATTCCGCCGCGCATCTGCTTCAATCCGCCCTGCGTCAGGTACTTGGTACGCATGTCCAGCAGGCTGGACAGCTCGTAAATCCCAACCGGATGCGTTTTGATTTCACCCATTTTTCCGCTTTGACACAGGATGAACTCACGGCGGTGGAAGATCAGGTCAATACGTGGATTCTGGAGGCGCTTCCGGTTACTGTTCAGGAAATGCCGCTTGAGGAGGCGCGACGGCAGGGCGCCATGGCCTTGTTTGGCGAAAAATACGGAGACCAGGTCCGCGTGGTTCGAATGGGATCGGTTTCCATGGAACTCTGCGGCGGCACCCACGTGGACAACACGGCCAAGCTGGGGTTATTCCATATTTTGAGCGAGACCTCTGTCGCTTCAGGTGTCCGGCGAATCGAGGCTGTGACTGGGACGGGGGTTCTCACACGGATACGGGAGACACAGGAGACTCTGGAACGCACGGCTGCGGCTCTCAAAGCCAATGGGCCGGAGGACCTGGAACGGCGTGCCGCACAATTGATGGGTGAACTTAAGGAAACAAAGCGGGAACGCGACAGCCTTAAATCGCAGATGGCTGGTCAGCAGATTGAGGGGCTTTTCAGCAAGGCGCGAGAGGTTCAGGGGATCAAGGTAATCGCTGCCGCTTTCACTGGAACGGGGACCGACGCGGTTCGCTCGATGTGCGATCAGTGCCGGAGCCGGGTTCAGGGGAGCGCGGTCATTGTGATCGCCGGCATGGATGAAAGTGCCGGTTCGGTTTCCATCGGCTGTACCTGTACACCCGATGCAGTGGCGCGGGGTGCCCATGCCGGACAGATTGTCCGGGAGGTGGCGGCCGTGTGCGGCGGCCGTGGTGGCGGACGTCCGGATATGGCGATGGCCGGGGCAAAAGATCTGTCTAGAGTGGATGATGCCATCAATAGTGTGGATGAGATTTTAGAAAGATTGCTGGTGAAGTAAGGAGGAGTTTCTGTGGACTGTGTTTTTTGCCGCATTGTTTCCGGGGAAATCCCCAGCAAAAAAGTATTCGAAGACGATCGGATATTGGCATTTTACGATATCGAACCCAAAGCGCCGGTACATGTGTTGGTGATTCCCAAGACGCATATTCCGGGTGCCGCTTCCATAACGTGTGAAAACAGCGAACTGGTGGCGCATATATTCGAGATATTGCCGCAGATCGCGCAGAAACTGGGTATCGAAAGCTTTCGCGTCGTGACCAATAACGGAACAGATGCAGGCCAGACGGTTCCCCATCTGCATTTTCACCTTCTTGGCGGCGGTCATTTGGGGGATATGGCTTGACTCATGACGGAAATCGTATTGGATCTGGAGTGGAATGGTTCTTATTCCCAGAAAGCGCATGGTTATTTTAATGAGATCATCGAAATCGGGGCGGTGCGTGTAGAAGATGGATGTCGGATAGCGGATACCTTTCATGCAGTCATCCGCCCTGTGTACAGCAAAAAGCTGACGGAGTTTGTGACCAGCCTGACCAATATCACCGAAGGGGATTTGGCAGAGGGCGAGACTTTTCCGGAGGCGGTGGAGAGCTTGACCCGCTGGATGGGCGATGAGGATACGATTCTGCTCACTTGGAGTACTACAGATTTGTTGGTTTTGATAGAAAACTGTGAACGATTTTTTGGCTGCCAAACCATCCCCTTTATGAAAGCTTACGTGGATCTGCAGGCTTATGCTCAGAAGCGGATGGGAGAGGATTTGTCTCATCAGCTTGCCCTTGGCAAAGCCTGTGAAAGACTTTCTATCTCGGAAGAGGGGGCCGATCTCCATCGGGCGCTCGACGACAGCATTCTGTCTGCGCGGATTTTTATTAAACTGTATGAGGACTCGTTTGCCGACGAGATACAACTGGTAAACCAGGATTTCTATGATCGCATTACCTTTAAGAGTTATTACATCCGCGATATCGACAGCCCTCTGATTCCCCGGAGTGAATTGCAGTTTCGTTGCACAGCCTGCAATCGGAACCTGAAAGGAGTGGGCGACTGGAAATTTCGCAACCGG
>USDZ01000129.1 GCA_900553525.1 uncultured Oscillospiraceae bacterium | reverse complement strand
GGGCGCCGCTGCCCAGCGGCGAAACATCGAGGCGACGCAAAGCGTCATCGAGACGCCCGAGATCCCGCAGAAACATCTCGGCATAAGCCATCAGATGATGGCCGAAGGTGATGGGCTGCGCCCGCTGGAGATGGGTATAGCCCGGCATGATGGAGGCGGCGTGGGCTTCCGCTTTGGAACAGAGCACCCGGATCAGCTCCCGCAACTGGTCCTCCAGACCAGGCACCGCGTGCTTGAGGGTCAGACGCAGGTCGAGGGCCACCTGATCGTTCCGGCTGCGGCCGGTATGCAGCCGCTTGCCCGCATCCCCGATCCGGGCGGTCAATTCCCCCTCCACAAAGGTGTGGATATCCTCAGTGTTCGGATCGATTTCGAGCCGGCCCGCCGCGAGATCCGCCGCAATTGAGGCGAGGCCGTCCCGGATTTTCTCTCCGTCCTCCGTCGAGAGAATTCCCTGCTTTTGAAGCATGGCGGCATGAGCCAGGCTTCCCGCAATATCCTCCTGCGCCATCCGGCAGTCAAAAGAAATGGAGGAATTGAAATCGTTGGTTTTCTGGTCGATATCCTTTTGGAACCGGCCGGCCCACAGCTTCATGGCGGGACCTCCTTTTTGATAAGCTTAAAACAGCCAATCCCTGCAAAGAACGGTTTTGCCGCGTCCCGCCCCGGATGTCGCGGGTCAGGACGCGGCGGCCGCCGGGTTTGGATTACCCTTGTTTCCGCTTTTTCATCGCCTGCACCTTGATCGGCAGGCCGAAGAGGTTGATAAAGCCCTGGCTGTCCGTCTGATCGTACACGTGGTCTTCGTCAAAGGTGGCGATCTCCTCGTCATACAGAGAATAAGGAGAGGTCAGAGAGGCGAGGATCATGTTGCCTTTGTAGAGCTTCAGTTTGACGTCCCCTGTGACATATTCCTGGGTGGAATCCACGAAAGCGGACAGCGCCTCGCGCAACGGGGTGAACCACTGGCCGTAATACACCAGCTCGGAAAATTTGCCCGCCACCATCTGCTGCTTGTAATGCTGAGTATCCCGGTCCAGGCAGAGGGTTTCGAGGGCTTCGTGCGCCTTGTAAAGGATGGTGCCGCCGGGGGTTTCGTATACCCCGCGGCTTTTCATCCCCACCAGCCGGTTTTCCACCATGTCCACGATGCCGATGCCATTTTCCCCGCCAAGCTTGTTGAGCGTTTCGACAATGGAAACTCCATCCATTTTCTTCCCGTCGATAGCGGTGGGGATCCCCTTCTCAAAGGAGATGGTGACATAGGCGGCTTTGTCCGGGGCACGCTCAGGCGAGACCCCCATCTCCAGAATAGCGTCGTAATCCGGCTCGTTGGCCGGATCCTCGAGGTCGAGGCCCTCGTGAGAGAGATGCCAGAGGTTCTTATCCTTGGAATAATTGGTCTCGCGCGTGATGTTCAGCGGAACGTTGTGCGCCTCGGCGTAGGCAATCTCCTCTTCCCGGGATTTCAAATTCCAGATCCGCCAGGGGGCGATAATTTTCATGTCGGGGGCAAAGGCCTTGATTGCCAGTTCGAACCGCACCTGGTCGTTGCCCTTGCCGGTGCAGCCGTGGCAGATGGCGTCCGCGCCCTCAGCCAGCGCAATCTCGACGATCCGCTTCGCGATGATCGGCCGCGCGAAGGAGGTTCCGAGCAGATACTGATTTTCGTATACCGCGCCGGCCTTAAGGGTGGGGAATATGTAATCCTCCACAAAGACCTTCCGCAGATCCTCGATATAGAGCTTGGAGGCGCCGGTCTTTTTGGCCTTTTCCTCCAGGCCGGAGAGTTCCTTTCCCTGGCCCACATCGGCGGCCACTGCAATGACCTCGCAGTTATCGTAGTTTTCCTTCAGCCACGGGATAATGATGGAGGTGTCAAGGCCGCCGGAATAGGCCAGCACCACTTTTTTAATCTGGTTGCTCATGTTCCGAACTCCCTTTCTTGATATCCGGACGATGGAACTCCCCGCCGGTATGGATCATGGCCTTCATTATACGCATCCCGTTCCGGTTTTGCAAGAGGAATTTCCGCATATTTATTCGAATCGGCAAAAATTTGTCATCCTGCCCAAAGAGAACATTTACAATTATAAATACTGGTGGAACCTCACAAGAGCCATACATGTATAAATGTATAAATATTCATTATCTATGAATTCATCCGCACCGAATTGAGGAGGGCTCGAAAAAATCCGCACGGAAGCTCTGCTATAAGCCGCGGCCGGAAACAGCGGCGGGCATAAAAGGGACCTCCCACGACCTAAAAGCAGTCGCGGGAGGTCCCCACCCGAGGCACAGCCCGGTGATATATGACGGAAATCACGAATCCCGCTCTGTCCCCGCGGGACAGAGGAGCTCTTCCCCGCCGTATCGGCGGACGATATTCTCCATCTCGGAGAAGACCCCCTCCATCTCCTGGACCAATCGAATCTGGTTGCGGGCCCGCACCAGATTGTGATCGGGGCGGCTGGTTTTGAAATATACGTCCCCATCCAGATAATCGGCCAGGAAACGGGAGGCGAGCTCCAGCGTAATGATTTTGGCGCCCAAAGGGAGAAGGCGGATCTCCTCGGGTGTGAGAAGCCCCTTCGTCTCCTCCAGGAAGCCCTTGGTGAACTGTTCGAACATCGCGAGGTCAAAATGGACCTTCGACAAATCCTCCTCGTCCTCCCTCGCGGTCGAGGCGCCGGAACGAACGGCGTCTCCGAAATCGTAGACCGACGTTCCCGGCATCACGGTATCGAGGTCGATGACGCACAAGGCCTTATCGGTGGCGGCGTCGAATAGAATGTTGTTGATCTTGGTGTCGTTGTGCGTCACCCGATAGGGAATCTTCCCCGCCGCCAGCCATTCCACCACCGTGCCAGCCTCGGCCTCCCGGCCGAGAATAAAGGCGATTTCCGCTTCGGCTTCCCCGCACCGGCCGGCCCGGTCTTCCTGCACGGCGCGGCGGAAATCCTCCATCCGCCGAATGGTGTTGTGAAAATGCGGGATGGTTTCCACCAGGATATCCACGGGGAAATCGGACAGCCAGCCCTGAAATTCCCCGAAAGCCCGGCCAGCCTCGTAGAAATGGACCGGCTTTTCGATGATATCGTAAGCTTTCGCGTTGTCTACGAAACGGTAAACCCGCCAGAAATCCCGGTCGTTCGTATACAGATAAGGGCGACCGTCATCCGCCGTCAGGAAAGAAAGAACCCGCCGCTCATAACTGCCGTATTCTTCCAGCAGCTTTTTCTTGATGTGTTCGGTAACGTTGAGGATATTGTGCATCACATCCTCCGGATTTTTGAACACATAGGTGTTGATCCGCTGAAACGTGTATTTGTCGCAGCCGCCGTCCGGAGCGGCAAAGGACACCTCATAGGTGCGGTTGATATTGCCGGCGCAGATCTCATGCCAGGCCGTCAGCCGTCCGGTTATGCCGAACCTCTCACCCAGTCGCTGAAAATCCATGTCATCCCTCTTTTGTTGTGTGTTCGTTTCCCGTCATCGGCGGTGGTGTGCCGCATTTTGGGGAATTAGGGAACAAGAAAACCGCCGCGCGCCGTTTTTCGCAGCCCGCGGAACCACCGCCCCATACGTCGGAAAAAGAGCGGCGCGGATCGTAATCCGGTATTTTATTATATCCCTTTTACCCGCCGGCTATGATCGCCATTTCGCCGGTCGGACGCGCTTGAGCCATCCGGTCCCCAAGCATATGCCAACAGTATAGCCTGTTTCACAATTTTTTTCAACCCTTTGAAAATTCCGGCTATGTCCGGCACGACGCAGGGCCGAAAATCAGGAATCAGGCTCCTCCAAACCCGCCTGCAGCGCCTCCCGAAGGGCGTCCAGGGAAGTCAGCCCTTTTGTGACTTTGACCGCGAAATAGGGCTTGGGTCCGGCGTTGATCATCACCCGGCCTTTGAGAGCCGCCGACATCCGGGAGCCGGCCTGCAAATCCAGTGTGCGCTGGTAAAGCAGGAGGGTGTCGGCCTGCTGCTTGATTTCATAAATCCCCAGCCGAGCCGCCATATTCCGCAGCAGGGCCACGTCGATGAGACCCTGCACCGCCTCAGGCGGCTCCCCAAACCGGTCGATCAATTCATCGTAAACGTCCAGGGAATCCTCTTCGGTCCGAATATCCGCGATCCGGCGATAGACATCCAGCCGCTGGGCATTCGAGGCAATATAGGATTCGGGAATATGGGCGGTGACGGGCAGATCGATGAGACATTCTTCCTCCTGCTGTGGAGCGGGAAGCCCCTTTTCCTCGTTGACGGCATCGGCCAGGAGTTTCAGGTACATCTCATACCCTACCGCCTCCATGTGTCCGTGCTGCTGGGCACCCAGGAGATTGCCGGCCCCCCGGATCTCCATGTCCCGCATGGCGATCTTAAACCCGGCGCCGAATTCGGTAAACTCTCGGATGGCCTCCAGCCGTTTGGAGGCCACGTCGGACAGGACTTTCCCCCGTACAAAGGTCAAAAAGGCAAAGGCGCGACGGGAAGAACGTCCCACCCGCCCCCGTAGCTGGTGGAGCTGGGACAAACCGAATCGGTCGGCGTTTTCGATGATGAGGGTATTGACATTTGGGACGTCCACGCCGGTCTCAATGATGGTGGTGCAGACCAGCACATCGATTTCATGCTCCAATACCTGCCGCCAGATCTCCGACATCTCGTCCTCGCTCATCTTGCCGTGGGCAAAGGCAACCCGAGCCTCGGGAATCCGCATCTGAAGCCCGGCGGCGCACCGCTCGATGGACTCAACCCGATTGTGAAGATAATACACCTGCCCGCCCCGGCGCAGCTCCCGCCGGATCGCGTCCGCGATGATACCGTTGTCGTGTTCGAGGACATAGGTCTGGACCGGGCGGCGGTCCTGGGGCGCCTCCTCGATGACCGACATATCCCGGATACCGCTCATCGCCATATTCAGGGTGCGGGGAATGGGGGTGGCGGAGAGAGTCAACACGTCGATGTTGGGGGCGAGTTCCTTGATC
>USDZ01000128.1 GCA_900553525.1 uncultured Oscillospiraceae bacterium | reverse complement strand
GGGTTGTTGCCCATGCCGATGAGGCCCATCATTTCCACGTGGGCGGGAACCGAAGAGGAACCCGCAAACTGGGCATCGCCGTGCATACGGCCCATCGAATCGGTCAAACCGTAGGAAGCCGGGCCGGCCGCCACGTTGTCGGGATGCAGAGTGCGGCCCGTGCCGCCGCCGGACGCGACCGAGAAATACTTTTTGCCGTTTTCGATCGCCCACTTTTTATACGTACCGGCCACCAAATGCTGAAACCGGGTAGGATTGGTCGAGTTCCCGGTGATCGATACCTCAACGCTTTCATGCTGCATAATCGCCACGCCTTCGAGCACATCGTTGGCGCCGTAACATTTGACCTTGGCCCGTTCGCCGTCGGAAAACGCTTTTTCCTCCACAATCTTCAGCTCATCGGCATGAAAATCATAGGTGGTTTCCACATAGGTAAACCCATTGATCCGACTGATGATATAGGCGGCATCTTTGCCCAGTCCGTTCAGAATCACGCGCAGGGGCTTTTTCCGCACCTTGTTGGCAGTACGGGCGATCCCGATCGCGCCCTCCGCAGCCGCAAAGGATTCGTGACCAGCCAGGAATGCAAAACAGCCGGTCTCTTCACTTAACAGCATTTTGCCGAGATTGCCGTGGCCGAGACCCACTTTGCGTTGTTCGGCCACCGAGCCCGGCACACAAAACGCCTGGAGGCCTTCACCAATGACAGCAGAGGCTTCAGCCGCATCCTTAACGCCGCGCTTCAGCGCAAGAGCCACGCCCAGGGTATAAGCCCACACGGCGTTTTCAAACGCAATGGGCTGCACCCCCTTGACAATGGCATCCACGTCGACTCCTTTGGATAAACACAGTTCCCGGCACTCTTCCATGCTGCCCAACTGATTCTGGGCGAGGAACTTCTCGATTTTTTCGATCCGGCGGTCCTTGCCTTCGAATTTTACATCGTTTGCCATTTGCGTGTCCTCCTTATTCTTCGCGCGGATCGATGTACTTGGCGGCCCCGTCGAAACGCCCGTACTGTCCGATATTCTTTTTATACGCCTCATTCGGCTCCACACCGTGGCGAATGTCCTCCAGCATTTTACCCAGGCGGACAAACTGATAGCCGATGACCTCGCCCTCATCGTCGAGCGCGATCTTGGTCACATATCCTTCCGCCATTTCCAGGTAACGGACGCCCTTGGCCTTCGTGGAATACATGGTGCCGATCTGCGAACGCAGGCCCTTGCCCAAATCCTCCAGTCCGGCGCCAATGGACAAGCCGTCCTCTGAAAACGCAGACTGGGACCGGCCGTATACAAGCTGAAGGAACAACTCCCGCATGGCCACATTGATCGCGTCGCACACAAGGTCGGTATTCAGACACTCGAGAAGGGTCTTACCGGGCAGAATCTCGGCCGCCATAGCGGCTGAATGGGTCATACCGGAGCAGCCGATGGTTTCGACCAGCGCCTCCTCCACGATGCCGTTTTTCACATTCAGAGTCAGTTTGCAGGTGCCCTGTTGGGGAGCACACCAGCCCACGCCGTGGGACAGGCCGGAAATATCACCGATTTGAGTGGACTCTACCCATTTGCCCTCCTCCGGAATGGGGGCCGGACCGTGGTGAGGGCCTTTTTTCACCACGCACATCTGTTCAACTTCATGGGAATACTTCATATTGCTGCTCCTTTCGGCTTCGATGACCTTTGGCTTATACACGCTGAAAAGTATTATACAAAAAAATCCAGTCGAGTGCAAGGGATTCGCCTCTTAATTGACGAAAAATTCACAACTCCTTGCACGATGATTTTTGGGTAAGCTGCCGGGACAGATGGCATGCTCAAAGCCCATACTCAGACGATCTCCGGTTCGGGCAAGCCCTTTACAACGGCCCGCACCATGTGGCGGTGAAAGCGCTTATGAGCGTACGCCGGCGCCCGCCCCTTTTCGGTCAGGCGCACCCGCAGCCACAGCCGGCAGTCGGCTCTCTTCCTCCTCCGTTCCACATATTGTCTAGATACACGCGGCGGAAGCGTTTTAGTTTCCAGACTCATACTGTACACGGTACAGACGGGCATAGGCCCCGTTTCGTTTCATCAATTCGTCGTGGGTGCCGGTTTCCCGTATGCCGCTGCCGTCGATATACGCGATCTCGTCCGCTCCCCGTATAGTGGAAAGACGGTGGGCAATCACCAGAGTGGTACGGCCCTGCGACAATTTATCGAACGCAGCCTGAATGTGTGCCTCGGTCACGGTATCTAGCGCCGATGTCGCTTCGTCCAGGATCAGAATCGGCGGGTTTTTGAGGAAAATGCGCGCGATGCTCACCCGCTGTTTCTGCCCGCCTGACAGCATGATGCCGCGCTCTCCGACATAGGTCTGGTATCCATCCGGCATTGCAAGTATGTCCTCATGAATTTCCGCCTTTTTCGCCGCCTCGACCACTTCCTCATCCGTAGCCCCGATGCGGCCGTACCGGATATTTTCGAGGATGGTTCCCGCAAACAGGAGCACCTCCTGCTGCACAATTCCCACCTGTTCCCGCAGGGAAGCAAGGGTAATGCTGCGAATGTCCCGCCCGTCGATGCGGATCTCTCCTGCATCGATCTCGTAAAACCGCGGAATTAAATGGCAGAGGGTGCTCTTTCCTCCGCCGGACGGCCCCACCAGGGCCAGCGTCTCCCCTGCCCGGATATGCAGATGGATCCCGGTCAGGACACGGACCCCCTCGTCATAGGAAAAAGCCACATTCCGGAACTCCACCTCTCCCCGCACATGGGCCAGAGGCGTCGCTCCGGGCGTGTCGGTGATGTCCGGTTCCACCGCCATCAATTCCCGAAACCGCACGAATCCCGCCATCCCGACGGTATATTGTTCTACAAAACTGGAAAGACGGCGAATGGGCTGTAAAAAGGTACTGACATACAGGGAAAAGGTGAATAGGTCGATATAATCGAGGTTTCCCTGCATGATGAGATAACCGCCAAACGCGATGACCGCCACATTCATAATGCTGCTGAGAAAGTCGAGACCGGAAAGGAAAATTCCCATCTCCCGGTAGTACTCCCGTTTCGCGGTGCGGTAGCGGGTATTACCCTCCTCAAATTTTTGAATTTCATACGCTTCGTTGTGGAAAGCGCGGGCCACCCGTACCCCCGATATGCTGGATTCGATATCCGCATTGATGCCGGCCGTGCGTTCCTTGACCCGGCGGGAGGCCGCCATCATCCGCTTGCGCCGCCAGACGGTAAACAGCAGAATCAGAGGAATCAAAACCAAAATGAGCAATGCCAACTGCCAGCGGATGGTGAGCATAATCACGACAGCACCCGCCAAGGTGAGAACGGAAATAAACAGGTCCTCGGGGCCGTGGTGCGCGAGTTCCACCACTTCAAACAGATCGTTGACGACCCGGGACATCAGGTGCCCAGTCCGGTTTTTATCAAAAAAGCGAAAAGGCAGGGTCTGCAAATGGCGGAAGAGTTCACTGCGCATGTCTGCCTCCATCTGTACCCCCAGCATATGGCCCCAGGTATTGACAAAATACTGGAAGCCCGCCCGGAGAAGATAGGCCGCCGCCAATGCGCCCATCACCCCGAAAAACGCGGCATAAGCGTTTCGGGGCAAAAGGTTTTGCATCGCATAACGGGATGCGATTGGAAACAGCAGATCCACCGCCGCAATCATAAATGCACAAATCATATCCGCCGCAAACAGTTTGATATGCGGGCGGTAATATCGTGCAAACTGCCGTATCATGAAAAGACCCGGCCCCCTTAGGATCGAATTTGAATGGATGGATCATCGGCGCCGACGCGGGCAGAACCGTTAAAGGGCGGAAGCGCACGGGGACAGCAGACGGATCTCCAATCCCTGTTTTTCTGCCAAACGGACCGTATGGGCGGTTCCTCCCGGCGAGCCGTCGAAAACCGCGATCAGCCGCGCGGCATGTTCCACCATCCAGCGGTTGCGGGCATGCATGACATGAGGGGCATATGCAGGAGAGATCGTCAGCCGCATGTCGGCCCGCTCAAGCAGGGACTGGTATCGTGCTCGGTCGGCCGCAGACCAGCGCATTTCCTGTCCGGGACAAGGGATCGCAGCGATCAGGCGTACGGCAGGCAATCCCTCCCGCAGGCCCAGAATTTCTTCGGCGGCCAGGGTATCGGCCCCCAGCGCCATACCGCATACGAAATCCCGGTACCCGTCGCCGTACGCCTCCTCCAAGGCCGCACGGATCCGCCTCCGGAGAGGCGAGGAGGGAGAATGCCATCCGGCATATCCTCCCGGAAGCCCTCCGGGCCGGTGACCGCTGAAACAACAGGCGGTCTCCCGCCGGAATTCCGGTGTAGCCATGATCGTTCCCCGCTTTCCAGTATTTGGTGCGCTGTCATTCTGTCCTATAGTATAGCGAGATCGGATAGGAAAGGCAAGAGCGGGTAAGTTGACAGATCTGTATAAAGGGGGTAAAATGCGGAGGAATCCACCGGTTTCTTGCCGGACTGAAGAAAAGGAGCATCCCCATATGCCGGTATCCGCGTCTGTCCGCCGCCTCTACCTGGAACTTCTCTCCCTATCGGTTTACCGAGGAGTTCTGAAACAGCCTGTCACCGCCTCGCTCATGAACCTGTTAAAAGCATCGGCAGAGGGAGAGACAACGGACCTATACGCCTGTTGGGGAGAGCTTTGCCGGATATTGATTCAAAAAGGACGGCTGGACAGTCTACCCACCGCTGTGTCGGAGGAAATTTTGGAGGATGAAAACCCTTTTGTCATCCGGCTGGTTTCCCCAAAAACGTCCGACACCGCTGTGACGGATACGTTGACCGCGGCTGCGCTGCGGGATTTGAAGGTTTTATATCGCGCGTCTTCCGTTGGCCCGGAAACGCTTTGCGCGGATCTGGATCCGGAACTCGCGGCCGCCCTGCCCAGCTGGGGAACGGCGGCCGCCCCGCCCCCCTTGGATTTGCCTTGGCACACCGCCCTCCCAGCCCTAGCAGCCTACCACGGTTC
>USDZ01000127.1 GCA_900553525.1 uncultured Oscillospiraceae bacterium | reverse complement strand
TTGAAAATCCATGCTATAATAGGAATGTTAAATTTCGTGGGGAGTTGGATGAGTTTGGAAAAATACCTGATCCGCGGAGGGAATCCCCTGTATGGCGAAGTGGAGGTCAGCGGCGCCAAAAATGCCGTCGTTGCCATTTTATCGGCGACTTTGTTGGCCAACGGCGTTTGCCGCATTGAAAATATACCGAATATTGCCGATGTTACCACCAGCCTCGATATTTTGGACAATCTTGGTGCGGTGGTTAAACGTATCAATAAAAACACCGTCGAAGTAGATTCCCGGCCAGTAGCCAGTCATACCGTCCCACACGATCTGGCCAGAAAGATGCGGGCGTCGTATTATTTTATGGGCGCTTTGTTAAGCCGATTTGGAACGGCAAAAGTGGCGATGCCGGGCGGATGCAATTTTGGGGTGCGGCCCATCGACAAGCATTTGAAGGGCTTTATGGCTTTAGGAGCCGCTGTGGCGCCGATGGAAAACGGCATGATCGAACTGAAGGCCGACCGCCTGGTCGGAAATTCGGTATATTTGGAGGCGTCGGTAGGGGCCACGGTGAACGTCATGCTCGCGGCCGTCAAAGCACGGGGCGTTACTGTAATCGAAAATGCGGCCAAAGAACCTCATGTGGTCGATTTGGCCAATTTCCTCAATTCGATGGGTGCCGATATTCGCGGCGCCGGTACCGATGTAATCAAGATCCGGGGTGTCGACCGCCTATACGGCACCACATATTCCGTTATTCCGGATCAGATCGAGGCTGGGACCTTTATGGCGGCCGCTGTAGCGACCGGGGGAGATGTCCTGGTACGCAATGTTATCCCCAAGCATTTGGAATCCATAACGGCGAAACTCCTGGAAATGGGGGCCGAGGTGGAGGAATACGATGATTACGTGCGGGTATGCCGCCGCGGGCCGATCCTCCATTGCAACGTTAAGACGATGCCGCACCCTGGTTTTCCAACTGATATGCAGCCGCAAATTGCGGTTTTGCTTGCGATGGCGGAGGGTACCAGCATCATCACGGAGAGTATTTTCGACAATCGTTTCCAGTATATGGATGAGCTTCGCCGGATGGGCGCCGATGTTTTAGTGGACGGTAAGGTGGCGGTCATACAGGGCGGAAAGCCGTTGACGGCGGCTCCGGTAAAGGCGGTGGATCTACGGGCAGGTGCGGCGCTGGTGATAGCCGGACTGGCCGCCAAGGGAACGACGGAAGTGGAGGATATCCACCATATCGAACGCGGCTATGAATGCATTGTGGACAAGCTGCGCCGTCTGGGAGCGGATATCGAGCTGGTCGATCAGACGGAACAGGTACTGCGTACCGCGCTGTAATGAGAGAAAAAGGTGTCTTCAAGTGCCCCGCCGTGCATTTGAAGACACCTTTTCAGATGGCTTGGCATACGCGAGAGGTTTGTGCTTGGCGGACGTGTAACCCGGGCAGTGTGCCGAATGTTTTATGTTTCGGCCAGTAAAACGGCGGGTTGAGACTTTTTCGGACCGTGGATATTCTCATGGGAAAGGATACGTATCCCTATGGCACGATTTTGTCCGCTATTCAGCGGCAGCAGCGGAAATTGTACATATGTGGGGACCCCGGAGGGGGGAATTCTTATCGACGCAGGTGTAAGTGCCAAACGCATTGAGACCGCCTGCTGGGATCGCGGAATTGGAATGGACAGTATACGGGGTATTTTCGTCACCCATGAGCATTCCGATCATACGGCCGGCCTGCGGGTTTTACAAAAGCGTTTTGGTATACCGATATTTGCCTCCCGCGGAACGCGCGCCGGGCTGATAGAAGGGGGCGTGCTGCCCGCCGATGCGGACTGCCGCATCATGGAAAACGCCGTAGAACTGGCCGGACTTCAGGTCATGTTTTTTCGAACCCCCCACGACAGCCGGGAAAGTACGGGGTATCGTGTGAGTTCCAGTGACGGCCGCACATTGGCCGTTGCAACCGATATGGGGCATATGACCGATGAAGTGCGTACAGCTTTGTACGGCTGCGATCTGGTTCTGATTGAATCGAATCACGATATCCGGATGCTGGAAAACGGTCCTTATCCTTATGTTCTCAAGCGGCGTATTTTGGCCTCAACGGGGCATCTATCCAACGATGCTTGTTCCGTGGAACTGCCGGAATTGATTCGCCGGGGGACGACACGGCTGTTTCTGGCACATCTAAGCAAGGAAAACAATTCTCCCGAACTCGCCTATATTACCGCCCAATCGGCGCTGGTCGAGGCGGGGATGCGAGCCGAAGTGGATTTTGTGCTGCGCGTGGCACCCCGTACCGACCTCGAACCGATGATGGTATTTTAGCGCGGATGCTTGAAAGAACAGTATGCTATGTTTAGGGCTTGGATACCAATAGGGAGGAATGACGATGCTGAATTGTACTTTGCTGTGCGTCGGAAGCCTCAAGGAAGCGTATCTGCGGTCCGCTAGTGAGGAATACAGCCGGCGATTGACTCGGTTCTGCAGGCTGCGGATCGTGGAGGCGGAAGAGGAAAGGTTGCCTGCCGCGCCGTCTCCGGCCCAGATTCAGCAAGGACTCCGGGCCGAGGGGAGAAGGCTTTTGGCTATGACTCCGACCGGAGCGGCGGGAATCGCTCTGTGTATCGAGGGAACGCTGTTTTCGTCCGAAAAGCTTGCGCAGACAATCGAAAAATGGACAGTTGAGGGTGCGGGCCATATGGCGTTCTATATCGGCGGTTCTTATGGTTTGTCGGAGGAGGTCAAGGAGGCATCTCGTCTGCGGCTTTCCATGTCTCCCATGACCTTTCCCCATCAACTTGCACGGGTGATGGTGCTTGAGCAGATTTATCGAGCTATGCAGATTCGATCCGGTGGAAAATATCATAAATAAACCGTTCTCTCGAAAGGACGAGAAAAGTAAAGCCTGTGTACAGCGGTTATGGAATGCTGGAAGGTATCGTCTTCAAAGATGCTGGGTATATTGATATTCCATGAAGGAAGAAAAGGGTGAAGGCCATGCGGGGAATGCGGCGAATAGGCAGAAAATTGGACTATGACGCAGCAAGGGCGGTCCTGCACCGCGCGCCTTTCGGCGTGTTGTCCACGACCTGTGACGACGGAATGCCTTACGGTGTGCCGCTATCCTTTGTGCTTACAGGCAACTCGCTCTATTTCCATTGCGCCACAGAAGGCCAGAAGTTGGACAATATCCGTCACGATTGCCGTGTGTGTTTTACAGCAGTAACCGACGTGCGGCCGGATCCAGCGTTATTAACGATGGATTATACGAGCGCTATGGCGTTTGGAACGGCGCACATCGTATACGCGGAGGATGAACGCCGAGCAGGATTTCGATTGCTGGCAGATAAATATGCACCTGAACTGACCGAACAGGCTCTTGAAGCCTATCTCAAAACCCATGCTGGAGATGCGGCGGTGGTACGCATAGAGGTCGAATACATCTCGGGAAAAGCGTGTCATGGCGATCATGCGGACGAGTAACTCCCGATCCTGCTGGAAAACCGTATAGACCCCTCAGGATTTCTCCTGAGGGGTCTATACTCTATAGAATATTGTCGGACTAAAGAGCAAAACCGCTTTTAGTTACAACCGTATGGTCAAACCAGCGATATATTTTCGTCCGCTTCGGTAGACTCGGCGGCTTTTAGCATAGACGGAAGCTGCTGCTGGATCTGATCCCGCAGCCGGCGGATCACAGCTGGATCGAGTTTTCCCGAAATCGAAACAGACAGGGAATCGGTGAGGACAACAGACGGAAAATAGAAGGTGCCGAAAGCCGCGGGCTTGAGTACATTGACCGGAACGCCTTTCGCTTTGCACTCGTCGGATATGGCGATATTGAGCGCCTCGTCTTCCGTAGCGGCAACACAGAGATAGGCAGAGGTACAGTCTCCGCGAAAATAGCGGCGGGGGATGTAACGGATTCGGCCCTTTTCATCGAGATGCCGCAGCCCTTCGCACAAGACGGGGCTTATCACGGTCACTTTGGCACCGAAAGAGAGCAGTGTCTGTGTCCTCTCCAGTGCGAATTCCCCGCCGCCCAGTACGACACAATTATTGCCATGCAGATTGATATATAAGGGAAATCCGAGAGCCATGCCGTCACCTTCTTCGCGATTATGGGCTTCACAATATCGAAATATCGCTGTCTTTCGACAGTATAACATAGAATCGTATTCTTGACAAGCATAGTTCCTTTACAAACTTCCAAGCGGGGCCAGACGATTGGAGTCGAGATACAGGGAGGCGGAAAACCCGCCGCCGTTTGGGGCCTGATATTCGTAAAAAGATAGGGCAGAGGGCTCCGGGACGACACACAGTCGGCTGAGCATGGTCATGATACAGCCGCCGTGGGTAATGACGGCAGCTGTTTTGGCTCCGCACTTTCGACAGTCCTCTCCGATCTTTGACAGAGCGCTCTCCAGCCGGAGGGTGAAATCCTGTCCACTCTCACCGCCGGGAGGGGGAAGCTGTCCGGCGGAGTTAATCCAACCGCGATAGGCCGGATCGTCATGAAGCTGTTCGTATGTTTTCCCCTCAAACAATCCGAAATCCTGTTCTGCCAGAGAGGGAAGCAGAATAGGTACCAGCATAGGGTATAAAATTCGAGCCGTCTCGACGCAACGAAGCAGCGGGCTGCTATACAGCACCTCAGCCCGCGGATATGGACGGGTGGATTTCCGTTCTTCCAGTTCCCGGCGTCCCCGGGCACTCAGGGGCGGATTTTGGTTTCGTCCGAGATAACGGCCTTCCAGGTTTCCCTGGGTCATACCATGCCGGATAAGATAGATTTCCACAGTCAACACGGTTCACCTTCTTTCACGGCATCCCTTGTCTTTATGTCCAAAGGGATGCGAAAGCCAGAAACAAAAGAATCAAAAGTTCCAGTGTTTGGATCAGATAGCCGAGCAGGTCTCCCGTGATCCCGCCGAATTGTTTCATGACCATCCGTCTGAACCAGAGCATAAACAGGACCGTTCCGCAGGCTGTGAAC
>USDZ01000126.1 GCA_900553525.1 uncultured Oscillospiraceae bacterium | reverse complement strand
CGGTGTATTTGTGAGCCCGAAGCTGATACTCACTCGCAAAATTCAAGTCGATATCGGGAGCCTTGTCTCCATCGAATCCCAGAAACGTCTCGAACGGAATCTCGTGTCCGTCCCGGGAGAGAGGCTCACCGCATACAGGGCAATTTTTATCCGGCAGATCAAAGCCGGAACCCACCGAGCCGTCGGTAAAAAACTCCGTATAATGGCATTTCTTACACAGATAATGGGGAGCCAGCGGATTAACCTCCGAAATCCCAGCCATAAACGCGACGAAAGAAGAACCGACCGAGCCACGGGAACCGACCAGATAACCGTTTTCAACCGAATTCTGCACCAATTTCTGTGCGATCATATACAACACGGCGAAACCGTGCTTGACGATCGACGTGAGTTCCCGGTTAAGCCGAACCGACACGATTTCCGGCACCGGATCCCCGTAAAGCGCTTTCGCCCGGCTCCAGGTGATCTCTTGAAGCTGTTCCTCCGCCCCGTCTATGTGAGGTGTAAAAGTACCCTCTGGAATCGGGCGGATGCTGTCCACCATGTCTGCGATCCGTCCGGGATTTTGGATTACCACTTCGTACGCTTTCTCTTTTCCGAGATAATCGAACTCGGCCAGCATTTCCTCCGTCGTGCGCAGATAGAGAGGCGCCTGCTGGTCCGCATCAGGGAATCCCTGACCATCTTGGAGAATCCGGCGGTAGATCTCGTCTTCCGGATCCATGAAGTGGACATCTCCCGTCGCACAGACCGGGATATGCAGCTTTTCTCCCAGACGGACGATGGTCCGGTTGAATTCCCTTAGCTGTTCTTCCGTCTGCACCAGGCCCTCCCGCAACATGAACTGATTGTTGCCGAGCGGCTGAATTTCGAGAAAATCGTAAAATTTTGCAATATCGCAGAGTTCTCCCCAGGATTTGCCGTCAAAAACCGCACGGAACAACTCGCCCTGCTCGCAGGCGCTTCCCACGATCAGGCCCTCCCGAAACTCCATCAGCTTGGTCTTGGTGATCCGGGGCTTTTTATAGAAATTATGCAGATGGCTCCAAGAGATCAGCTTATAAAGATTTTTTAGTCCCTTGAGGTTCTTCGCGAGCAGGATCAGATGATAAGGACGCGCCTTCTTGCTGTCCGCGCCAGCCAAAAGGGTGTTGATTCCGTCGACCGATTCAATTCCTTTTTCCGCCTTCATATCCGCGGTCAAATGGATAAAAATATCCGCCAGCACCTTGGCATCGTCGCAGGCGCGATGGTGCTGGAAGGGCTCCAGCCTGAGATGGTTAGCCACCGTATCGAGCTTATGATTTTTGAGATGGGGATATAGAGCGCGGCAGATTGGGACAGTATCGATAGACGTAAAGGGATACGGCAGGCCCGACCGCCCCGCAGCCGCCCGGATAAATCCGGTGTCAAAAGGCGCATTGTGCGCGACCAGGATCCGGGCCGCTCCGCAAAAGGCGTAAAACTGCTCCAAGGCCTCCTTTTCACGGGGCGCGTCTTTGACCATCTCGTCGGTAATGCCGGTCAGTTCCGTAATCTTGGCCGGGATCGGCTTTTCCGGGTTGACAAAAATGTCGAAACGGTCTGTCACCTTGCCGTCTTTCAGCCGCACAGCGCCGATTTCGGTTATACGCTCGGACTGCGCACTCAAACCGGTGGTTTCGATATCGAACACAATGAATTCGCCGTCGAGTCCCTCGCTGGCCGTCCCCTCCACCACCGGAATCCGGTCGTTGATGTAATAAGCCTCCACACCATAAAGGATTTTGATATCCTTCCCCTGTTTTTTCAGCTTGGCCGCGGCGTTCATAGCCTCCGGAAATGCCTGTACCACGCCGTGATCGGTGATGGCGATTGCTTTGTGTCCCCAGGAGGCGGCTCGCGTGATGAGCGCCGCGGCATCGGAAACCGCGTCCATAGCGGACATCTTGGTATGTAAATGCAGTTCCACCCGTTTTTCGGGCGCATGGTCCTGCTTGACATAACGGGCCACGAGCGCCATAGACTTCGGAGCCAAAACCTGAGATTTGGCGAACACATCAAATTCGTATAATCCGCTGAGAAGGAGGCAGCTTCCTTTTTTAACGGCTTGCAGCGCCTCGAGTTTGGCTTTATCCCTCTTGGTATCGGTCCAAAGGATGACGGTGATGGAGCTTGTCCCATCGGTTATCGAGAGGGTATGGCGGATCCGGGTGCCATCCCGAAAGGCCTTTGTCTCATATTCGAATACCTCTCCCCAAACCGTGACGTTTCCACCGTCGTCGGTCAGACTACGCAGAGGAATGGGAGGCTCCTTGGGTACGGGTCCAAACAAAGCCTGGGCCGATTCCAGATAGATCGGCAGCCCATCCATAGGCGGCACAGTGGGATCGGACGGTTTTTTGGGTTTGGGCAGTTCGGAAGAAGAAGCCGAAACAGAGGCGGAATGCATGGCCTCTATCTGTTCCGATCGGGCCTTTTCCCGCATAGCCGCTTCCCGTTCAGCCGACTCCATCATGTTTCGGTAGCCTTCGTCCTGTTCATTCACTCTCTCTTCGCCGTCGAGAACCAGCGATACCCGGCGTTGGAACATCTCGTAGACAAGTGCTGCTAAGGCCGCATCGGTTTTCGTGGCTTTGAGAACGTTCAATCCTCCGTGACGGAGGATAACGGTCATCGTTTCCCCGTCGATGCGGCAAACCGCATCCCGAAATGTCCCATTGACCGCCGTGCATCGGCGGCGCAAAAACGATACAATGGTCGGAAAACAGTCCACACTTAAAGAATCGGAAGGATACAATGGCCGGAATTCCACCGAAGAAAGGCCCAATCCCTTGGCCACGGCCCGTTCTGCCGCTTCAATTTCTTCAAACGCCGCAAAATGATCGAGCAGCAGCCGGGCATGAAGCCAGCCGCTGCCGCGGTGCAGCTCGATTTGATCCACCCCGGCCTCTTGCAGACCGGGTAGGTGTACTCCCGCCAAATAAGGGCCGAAAAGCTGTGTAAACGATGTGTTGTTCATAACGTTTCCAATTCCTTCATCAATTCCTCGACCGCGTGTGATTCCTCGACCGTGCGCACGACTTGTCCCTTTTTGAATAGGACAGCCTTCCCATCACCGCCCGCAATGCCGATATCCGCTTCTTTGGCCTCTCCCGGTCCATTGACCACACAGCCCATCACGGCGACTGTGACCGGCTTGTGTACCGTGCGCAAACGCTTTTCCACCTCACCCGCGATGCGGATCAAATCGATTTTGGTCCGGCCGCAGGTGGGACAGGATATCAAAGTCGCCTCTCCTGAACGCATTTCCAGCGCGCGGAGCAGATCGATGCCCGCCTCCACCTCTTTGAGCGGGTCGGCCGTCAGAGATATCCGAATGGTGTCTCCGATGCCGTCGAGGAGCAGGGAACCGATCCCGGCGGCGGATCTGAGAATTCCCATCCGTTCGGTTCCCGCCTCGGTGACGCCGAGATGGAGCGGATAATCGCAGGCCGCCGCAATCAGACGATAGGCGGACACCATGGTGGCTACATTCGAGGATTTCAGAGACAGGACAATATCGGAAAAATCCGCTTTTTCAAGCAAAGAAACGTGATACAGGGCGCTGTCTCTCATGGCCTCCGGGGTAGGATGGCCGTATTGAGCCAAAATTTCTTTTTCGAGAGAACCGGCGTTGACGCCGATGCGAATCGGAATTCCGCGCGAACGGCAGGCATCGGCTACCGCTTTTACCCGGTCCTCTCCGCCGATATTGCCCGGGTTAATCCGGATTTTATCCACCCCGGCGGCAGCGGATTCCAGAGCCAGACGGTAATCAAAATGGATATCCGCCACCAGCGGGATCGGCACCGCCTCTTTAATAGCTGGAATCAGGTGAACCGCTTCCCGATTGGGAACCGCCACACGCAAAATATCACATCCGGCCTCATAGAGTTTTTTCGCCTGCTGGACATTGCCCTGTTTGTCTTCGGCCGGAACATTTAACATCGACTGAACGGCAATCGGGGCATTCGCACCGACCGCCACCTTCCCGACATGAACGAGGCGGCTCTCGCGGCGTTTCATATCGAGCGTTCCCTTCATACCGCATCCCCCTATCCGGCCGCCGGAGGGCGGCTGACACTATATCTAATGGAACAGCTTGATAATATCGCTGAACGTAACCAAAATAATCAGTCCAAACAAAAGCAACAGACCGATCGCATGGATCATACCCTCATATTTGGGCGGCACCGGCTTGCGGAATATCAGTTCGATGAGCAGGAAGAGGAAACGGCCGCCGTCTAAAGCCGGAATCGGCAGAAGGTTGAAAATCCCGACATTTACTGAAATGAGCACCACCAGCATCAGCACATTTCCCAGACCAATCTGCCAGTGCTCCTGTTGCGTCGCGTCTACCACCACATCCCCAATGGCGTCTACCGTTCCTACCGGGCCGGACAGGTCATTGAGACCATATTGGCCGGTCAGCATTCCACCGAGGGTCCTCCAGATCAACACCGATACTGTACACTCCATCTTGGCGGACTGCACAATGGTGGAGGTAAAGGTCTGAGGAATTCCCTGTACGTAGAAATCGTATTGAAGATAACGGGTCCCGTCTTCCTCCGTCACGATTTCAAAAGTAACGCCTTCCAGCTTCACCTTCTGCGTTTTGCCGTCGACTTCGCGGCGGACTTCCATATTGAAGACACCGTCTTCATCGCTCTGCAGCAGCATGGCGAGATCCCGATCGGTAAACACGGTTTTACCGTCCACTTTTAAGATAGTATCGCCCGGCCTGAGGCCGGTCTGATAGCTTAAGGCGTCCTCTTCCAGCACCGATATGGTGGTGCTGCTGAACTGCACCTTGCCGTTTTCGTCCGGCAGCATACAGAAACCATAATACGCAATGAGAAGCACAAAACCCAGCACCAGATTCATCACCGGCCCAGCCAGTATGATGATCATCCGCCGCCAGACTTTTTTCTGATTGAAGGCCCTGGGATCAGGGGCGGGCGGGGGATCGTCCGCTCTCCCCTCTT
>USDZ01000125.1 GCA_900553525.1 uncultured Oscillospiraceae bacterium | reverse complement strand
ATGTGATATAATGCGAAATGGGAGGGGCTGCCTCCGGCGGTCCTCGGTACATCCGACTGCATTTTGGAGCCCAAGCCCTTAAAAACCGGCGGCGCCGGAACAGAGAGGAATCCGCATGACCGAAGATATTGCCAGCTTTGAAGAACTGGATTTGACCCCCGAAGTATTGAAAGCCGTCCATCGAATGGGCTTTTCCGCCCCCACACCGGTCCAGGCGAGAACCATTCCCGCCATGCTGGATGGACGCGACGTAATCGCCAAGGCGCCCACCGGCACCGGCAAAACCTGCGCTTTCGGTATCCCGCTGCTCGAAAATCTGCGGATGAAAGAAACCGATACCCAGGCGGTGGTGGTCTGCCCCACCCGGGAACTCTGCATCCAGATCGCCGAAGAACTGCGGCAGCTCGCCGCTTTTTTGCCCGAGGTGCGTATCGTCTCGGTATACGGCGGCCAGCCCATGCCTAAACAGCTCGCGGCGCTCAAGAAAACGCCGCATATCCTGGTAGCGACTCCGGGCCGCCTTCTCGATCACATGGGTCGAGGCACGGTGTTTTTGGGCAATGTTTACACCGCTGTTCTGGACGAGGCCGATGAGATGCTCAAAATGGGCTTTATCAAGGACGTGCGTAAAATCCTCAACGCCACCCCTGGCGATACCCAGGTGGTCATGTTCAGCGCTACCATCTCCCGCGAGGTGATGGATGTGGCGTGGGAATACCAGCACGCGGCCGTGGAGATCACCGTCGAAGCCGAGGGGGACAATCGTCCCCATATCGCGCAGTTTAGTTTGATCTCCTCCGGCGACCGGCGGCTGGAGGACATGTGCCGGATCATCGACGATTTGGACCTAAAACGGGTGATGGTGTTCTGCAACATGAAGAGCACCGTCCGCCGCTTAGGGGACAAGCTCCGCCGGATGGGTCGGAGCGCCGACGCCCTCCACGGGGATATCCCGCAGTCACAGCGCAACCGGGTGATGAAAGGATTCCGGGAGGGCCAATTCGAGATCCTGGTCGCCACCGACGTGGCAGCCCGGGGGATCGACGTCGACGACGTAGAGGCGGTGTTCAATTACGATATCCCCGACGAAAACGAATATTACCTCCACCGCATTGGACGCACCGGCCGGGCTAAACGCCACGGCGCCGCTTTCACCTTCATGACGCCGGGCGACCGGTTCCGCATCCGGGACATCAAAAAATACACCCGTTCGGATATCCGCGACGTCTCCTTCGACGCCGGCGGCCATCTGGTCCTCAGCGACGGCTCCTCCGTTCGAGAACATTTGGAAAACAAGACTCTCTAATAGCCGTCGTCAGCCCATTTTTTGTCATTTCCGCATCCCTCGAATTCCATAGGCTGCGCCACAAGGGAGGCTCGTCAACCCGTCTGAACGCGTGGAACCCAAAAGCCGTACACTCTCCCCTAAATCGTTTTGGCAAAGAGACAGGGATACCCTGTCGGCCTCTTTTTTGAATACATTGGCTAACGCGATCGGTTCTGTGTACCGCGTTTGGCCCGTTCCCTTGCCCTGGGTGCGGCCTTTTTGGCGGGATACCCGCCGTCATTTATCAGGTCGATGATTTCGATTTCTTCTTGTACGTCAAACGCATCCATTTTTAACCGCTCGAAAATCCCCCTGTCCTCGGACAATAATCCTCGGTTTGCCGGCACCGTATAATGCCCAATTTCATAAATCCAAAAAGCTGAACTTATATTCTTTATTCCGGATGATTCCGCATGGTTATTCTTGAAAGAGAAAGGACCGTGGTGAATGTGAGGGAAAATCGAAGGCCTATATGGATACTCGGCATTCTATCTTTATGCGTTGTCGCGCTGGTCGCTTTTCTCCTTTACAGCGGCGTCATTGTGGTCGACTATTCGGCGAGACGCGGCGCTGAGGAAACCGTTTTCTGGCAAGGGCATCAATATGTCCACTGCGGCGGTACATATCATGAGGGAAAAACCATTGCGAAAACCATAGACGGCTGGGACATAAACGAGGTGGAAGAAGATCCCTCCCATACGTTTATCGTCTTTCGTTCTTTCCTCGATCAGTATTTATTGGTTCGGGAAGACTTCTCCATTCCGTCGTCGGGCAGGGTGACGGTCGCCGTTTGGAATGGAGACAGAATTACGGACAGCGCGTTCTGTGATGCAGCGGCAGACCTGGTATCCTCCGCAAAACCGGACTTTGCGTATCAAACGGATGCTATTTTCCAACTGACAGAAAGACAACGGATGCGTCCCTTGTATTTTGGTTACGAAGGCTGCCCCGTTGCCACCGAGTTTGTCGGTTATATGGGAACAGTAGACGGCAGATGGGTCATAACGACCGCGATCCCGATAGACCGCTTTGACACGGATGGTTCCCCAAAGCCGTATACCGTGCAGTGTTATACGATCCCCGCGGAATATCACGACATACTTCGCCCCTATTTTTCTTGAAGGGAATGTTCCGGAAAGCAAGGAATAGCCGAAGGAATGGAAAAAACGCGGTTTCGCATCTGGCAGGATGCGAAACCGCGTTTTCCTGTATGACCTGCAGGCCGTTTTGGAGTGCGTTGCAAAGCGGTATTTTGCCACGCACTCTCTTCTTGAGAAGAAGATGCAGGCTTTTACTCTCTGCTCTCCTTCACCGGGTGGCGTCCACTATCTCGGCCTTTTCCGACCCCACAAGGCGATAGAGATAGGCGTTACTGGATTTTCCTATTCGTATTACAGCTTTATATTTATACAAAAAGTTTATGGCGTATCCGGCTTTTTTGGGAGAGAGCCTTCCGGCTTTTTTCAAATCGGCCGTGGTAAATGAACCGGGCAGTCCGGCGGGCAGCAGACCGGCGCAGTCGGCGGGGCTTCGCAGCCACCGTTCCTCCCCGAGCGCGACAGGGATACGCTCCAGCCGATGGGACCCGCGTTTCCCGTCCCGACCCCAGCCGTCCCGGGTCCGGAATTCCTCCAGATCCAATTCCACCAGCCGGATCGTCAGACCCGGCTGGGCCAGATAGGGCAGCAACCAGTACAGGTCGGGGAGCCGATCCCAGAAGCCTCCCACCCGGGGCGATTTTCGGGGCACGGACGCTTCCCTGGTGTCGGGATCCAGCCAGACCAGGGTTTTCCGCCGCACCACCGGCAGAACGACCGTGACTGGCATAAGCGGAAGCAGGCGCTCGAGCTTCCCCCGCAGCGGGTAGGCGCTTCCCGTCTGAATCTCCACCGCCTGTTCCCCATCGCAAATATCCGCCACCAAGCCGCCGGGAAGCTTCGCCTCGTGCCGGCTTTCATCCGGTTCAACCCAGTATTTAAGGATCGCGTGGAGGCTTCGTTCCCGAAGGGTGCCGATCCCGTCCCTCTCCTGCAAATGCAGCATCCCGCGCCGCTTGGCCTCCTCAAAGTCGGTCATCCGGTCCTCCCGCCTGGTGCAACCGGAGCCAAGCCGTAAAGCAGCGGCCGCGGCCGTGTTCCCCCGTCATCCAGACCTTGCCGCAGCCGTCATCGTCCGGCAGTTCCGCCGCCCGGATTCGAAGAGTCTCCCCTTCCAGCGCCTCTCTCTCATAGGAAATGGAAAATCCGGCGATCCGACGGCCTTTTAGTCCTCCCGGCACGAAATCGCAGAGTATATCGGCGTAGACCGTGTTGTTCAAATGCCCATTATAATCGGTGTCCGACCAATAAACCGTCCGGATGCCGACCTCTTCAAGTCCCTCGGGCACCCGGAGCCTGCCCGGATCCGGACAGCCGTTGTGGCGGTCGGGCTGGCACATCTCGCCAAGCTGCTCGAAAACCGTCGGGCGCAGGGGCCGGTGGCTTTCCACATCCACGAGCGCGAAGGACGAGACCCCTTCGGTGAAAATCTGTCCCTGAGCGTCCAGCAGCTGGTAGCAGCGGAACATCTGGGCGCCCTTGGAATCCCGGTGCCAGGTCCGCAGCGTAACCTCCTCCTCCAATTCGGGCAGACGCCGAATCTCTACTTGCAGGCGGGTGAGGACAAAAATCATCCCTCGCCGATAGAATTCCCAATAAGTCAGTCCTGCATCGCCAAAATGCCGTTCCCCTGCCTCCTGCTGAAACCGCAGAAGACTGGATAGCCGGAGCCGCCGGTCCCGGCCCGCATCGAACGAAGTCACACGGGCCTTCCAGTCATAATCCGGCTTGACCGGATAAATTATTTTGTCCATCGATAGCTTCTCCCCTTTTTGTCATCCGGACCACATCATGGGTTTATGTTGTATTTTCCAAAACCGTAAATCGTTCAAAGCGGGTCTTCTGATACGAAGCATACCGGTCCTGCTCCGCCGTTTCGTTCCGCACCACCGCAGCACTCCCCTCCGGCAGGGATACCGGCGTGTCGAAATAAAAGCGCCCGAAAGAGGTCACTCGCTCAAACATGGCCCCGGGATTGGCGATCACAGCCGTTTCGCGGAATTCGACGGGATCTTCGGCCGTATAGAATAAGGTCAGCGCGTAAGCGCCGTTTACCTGGTCGGTAACATATACCCGTTCGGCCCCGGACCCGGCCGCATAGACAACCGCTTCTCCAAAGGAATCTTCAAACGCGGTTTTCATTTTCTCCTGGTACCCAGTGCCATATTGGGTGACAAAGAGCAAAAACGCCGCCGTATACAGACCAGCCGTCGCGGTTCGAAACAGCCGGCGGACTTCCGCCACAGCCGAGACGCCCAAAGTCGTATAATAGAGCCAAGGAATCCACAGGGCATTGATCCGGTTGATGTTCGGCTCCACCACAAACGTCAGCACCAGCGCGGCACAGAACCAAGCGTTCATCACCGACCCGAAAGCCGGGCGTTCTTCCTTCCGGCCCATCACGCCGCGCAGCATTCCCATCACCGTAAAGGGCAGCGAAAACAGATATGTGATTCCAAAGCCGTCCATGCTGTTCCAGACCAGGCCGTCACGCTGCGTCACGGCGATTTTGAAGGCTTCCGCGAAATTCCGCAGACTCTCTCCTAAAAATTCCCCGCTGAAAATCGACGCCAACGCGGCCATCCGGTTGGCGGGCAGCCGTGGAATGGTCATAAAC
>USDZ01000124.1 GCA_900553525.1 uncultured Oscillospiraceae bacterium | reverse complement strand
CGACCTGCTGTTCTCCGGTATCCTGTTCTGCCTGCTGCCTACCCTGTTCTTGGTGCCGAAGCTGTACGGCAAGATCGAGCCGCTTCTGGGGATGCGCCCGCGGGATGAAAAGACCTGGCTGGGCGGGATCAACGCCAAAGTTGTCATCGGCTGTATCGTTGCCTTTGCCGCAGCGGCCGGCGCCGAACTTTTGGCTACCAGCGGCACCCCGCTGATCGAATGGGAAGCCGAGTGGGCGGAAAGCGGGACAGCGCTGGCCATCGGTCTTGTGGTTGCTGCCGTAATCGCTGTTGCTGCGATCGTTGCGCTAAAAGTCAAGGCCGGCAGGAAACAGGCGGAGGAACAATGAACATCATCGAGATAGAGAATTTGACCTATTCCTATCCCGCCGCAAAAAGTCCGATTCTGAAGAACATATCGCTTACGGTTGAAGAAGGAGACTTCCTGGCGGTCGTTGGGAACAACGGCTGCGGGAAGTCCACTTTTTGCAAAACCCTAAACGGGCTGATCCCTCACTTTATCGACGGAGATTTTGAAGGGACCGTCAAGGTGGGAGGGATCAACACCCTGGAATCGGATGTGGGGACGCTGGCCTGCAAGGCGGGATATGTCTATCAGGATTTTGAAAATCAGATCGTCCGCCCTACCGTGCTGGATGACGCCTCCTATGCCTGCTTGAACTACGCCATGCCGGATTATATCGAAAGAGGACGGCAGGCTCTCTCCCTTTGCGGGCTGGAGGGACGGGAGGACGACTATATCTGGCAGCTTTCCGGGGGGCAGACCCATCTGCTGGCGCTGGCGGGCGCTGTTTCCCTGCGGCCGGATATCCTGATTCTGGACGAGCCGATCGCCCAGCTGGATCCCAGCCATGCGGATAAAATCTACGGCGTACTGAAGGAGCTGAACGAAAAGCATGGCAAGACGATTATCATCATCGAGCACCATACGGAATATATCGCCGATTACTGCAAGCATGTGATGCTGATGCGGGACGGCGGCATTGCGTGGAAGCTTCCCACGGGCGAGGCGCTGCGCCGGGTGGAGGAGCTGCAGGCATGCAATATCTTCCCGCCCCAGGTGACCATTGCCGCTCACCGGATGAAACGGGAAGGGAAACTGCCGGAGGGACAGCTCTTGCCCACCACCGTAGCGGAAGGGGAAAACGCTTTTCGGCATTTACAGTATCATCCCTGTGCCTTTACGAAACAGGAAGAGGCAGAGACCGGTGAGCCTAATGTGCAGTTTCGGGACGTATCCATCGCTTATCGCAGCGTCAAAGGAGACGACCGGTTGGTGTTTGACGGCCTGAATCTGGAGATTCGCCGCGGAGAGAAGATCGCCCTGATCGGTTCCAACGGCGCAGGGAAATCCACCTTAATGAAACTAATGGTAGGCCTTCTCAAGCCGGGGACGGGCGACATTCTCCTGAATGGTGAAAGCACCCGAAAGAAAAAGACGGAACAGCTGTCGAAAAGCATTTCCCTTGTTTATCAGAACCCGGAGGAGATGTTTATCAAGGATTCCATCCGTGCCGATATCTCCTATGCCATGCAGGTACGGGATGTTGAAAACTGGCAGGCGCGCACCGACGAACTGCTGGCCCGCTTCCGGCTGACGGAATTGCAGGACCGGGACGGCCGGCTTCTCTCCGGCGGCCAGATGCGCCGGGCAAGCCTCGCCATCGGCGTTGCCCTGAACCCCGGCATTTTGCTGTTGGACGAGCCGACTGCCAACCTGGATATCGCCACCCGCAAGGAAATCATGCGGACGCTGACGGACATAAAGGATATCACCGAAACGGTGATGATCGCCACCCATGATATGCAGCTGGTCTGTGAGTGGGCGCAGCGGATCGTAGTGCTCTGCCGGGGCCGGGTGGTGGCGGACGGAACACGGGACGAGATCTTTGGAAATCAGGAAATCCTGGACACCGTAGGAATCCGGCCGCCGGAGATTTTTTCCATGGCGCAGGCGCTGGACAGCGGAGCCCTCTGCTATACGGTGGAGGAATTCCTGCACAGCTTTGAGGAGGCGTGAGGATGGCAACGAAGATGAAAAAGAAGCTCTCCGAAAATATCCTGGATAAATTCTCCATTGACTTTCTGCGCAATCAGGTGCTCAAAAACGCCTACGGCAACGATGACACAGTGATCGCCAGGCTGGACCCGCGGATTCTGCTGGTGTGGTATTTGTTTTTCGGATTGGTGCCCTGGTTTGTGAATAACCTATGGTTTTTGATGGCCTGCTTTTTACTGGTGCTCGTCACTACCGTACTGGCCCGTGTGGCGGGCCTGGTGCTGCTGCTGTTCGCGGTCGGCGTCTTTACTCAGACGGGATATCTGCTGGTGGTGTCCTTCCTTTTCGGTGGGGACGCTTCCACCATCGTCCCGCTGCTGATCCTCACCCTGAAGGTCGCCACCTGCTCTCTGGCCTCCGTCACCGTGTTCTCCGGATTGGATCCGGACCGTCTGTCCAACGGGCTGATGTGGTACGGTTGCCCGGAACGGCTTTCCTTTTCCATCTCCTACGCCTATCGGATCCTGCCCATGCTGATGGAGGAGTTCCAGAACATCCTGCTCTCCTTCCGGATGCGGGGGAATCCGCCAGTGCACGAAAGGTTCTGGGGGAAGGTCAAGTACCTGTTCTATCAGATCAAAGTGGTCATGCACGCCTTTTACCCGCTGATGCTCAATACCGCCAAGCGCTCCCGGACAACGGTGGAGGCGCTGGAAATCAAAGGCTACCGTTATGCGGCGGTCAACAAGGCGGTGAAAAAGATGAAGCTTGCTACTTTGAAGGTCACCTATAACGACCTGCTGTTCCTGGCGATCTCTTTCCTCTGGATCGCGGTTTCCATCCTGTTATCCACATTATTTTAGAAAAGAGGCTGTAACTTGAAACTGGATTTTCATACTCACGGGAAACTGGCCAAACGGCTTCCGTTTTCCACCCAATATACCGACTGGCTGTTCGGCGAAGCAAAGGCGGCTGGGCTGGATGCCCTGTGCCTGACCGAGCACTTCAATACGCTGCAATTCGATGAGCTGTACGGCTATCTTTTGCATCAAAGCAAACGGGAAGGAGATGCCCTTCTGCTGGAAAACGGGCTGCGGATATTCCCGGGCATGGAGACGGATATTGCCGAGGGTGGGCATATTCTGTCGCTGGGAACTGTAGAAACGATTTTGGAACTCAATCAGCGGCTGGCCTCACATAAGCAGCCGGGGCATTTTCTTCCATTTGAAAAGCTGCTGGACTTGTTCCGGAAATACGACGTTCTGGTAGGCGCCGCCCACCCTTACCGGGCAGGCGGACATATTCCGGAGCTGCCCCGGGAACAGCTGGAACGGCTGGATTTCCTGGACTTAAACGGCAAGGATGTGGCGGAGGACCGGGAACGCGCCGAACGGCTCACCCGTTCTCTGGGAGAACGTCTCCACAAACCGGTAGTCAGCGGGAGCGATACCCATCAGGCGGTGCAATACGGTTGTATCTGGACAGAATTTGCAGAGAACTCCGTCACACTGGACGAATTGCGCCGTCAAATGTCGTCAGGAGCCTATCAGATTATGGTTTCGGAGCAGGCCGCGTTTCAGGTGAAAACCGCTGGCATCTTGAAACGGGCGCTGAAGGAGATTTACGCCTTGGGCGGGGATTATGTCAGCGTTCTGCTGGGCAATGGAAAAGAACAGGATTCCTATTCTTTTCAAGACAGGCTTGCCGTGGCCTACCAAACGGTGGTGATCGATTATTCGCCAAAAGCCGGAGAAATGGCGGACAGGATCCGGCTGGCTGCCAATGAAATGTCCCGGAAGGGTTTTGAACTGGTATCCGCAACAACCACCGGCTCAGCGAAGGGTATCTTGGTTTTCCGGGAAAAAGGTATGTAACGGGCCTTTTTCTTGAACAGAGCCTGGCTTTCTGATATATTGTATAGCGTAGAGGTGAGCGCTTTATGAGACGAATTGCATTGTTATTTTCTGTTTTGTGCCTGTTGCTGGCCGGTTGCGGCAGAACAACCGGCCAAATGCCATCCGATTCTCCGCAAGGATCTTCTGTGGCAGATCAGGCTCCGCAGGAGACAGCTTCCAGTACCGAGCAGCCCGAAATCCTTCCGGATGATGAGATTCCGGACAGTTCAAAGCCATCCGGCGGCAGCCAGCCGACAGATGCTGAAATCGATCAGGATGCCGCGCTTGCCCTGGCGATGGAAAACGCCGGCGTTCCGGAAAAAGACGCATATAACGTGAAAGTGGAACGGGACCGGGAAAACGACATCCCGATTTTCCAGGTGGAGTTTGAAACAGAGTACGGGAATTATGACTTTGAAATCGCCATAACAGGCGGAAAGATCATCGGCGCCGATTACGAGGTAGATGAAGAGTGGCTTGACAGGCTGGGCGGAAGCCCCGTCACGCTGGAGGAAGCCAAACAGGCAGTCCAGAGCAAGGTTCCTGCCTCCAGCACGGAAAACATCCGGATGTGGGAAGAAAGCGGCGACGGTCGGGGCCGCTTTGAGGGGGAGTTGTTCCACGACGGCGTCAAATATGAGTTTGAGATTGATCCAAAGACCGGGATTATTTTTGACTGGAATGCGGATCTGCGGGAATAACCGCCCCGCACAGAGCTGGTTTGAGCAAAGAAAGGCCACAGGAGGAGTCGCAGCTGATGACTTTACAGTTTCCCCGGATGCCGGAGCAGATCACCAAAGCTGAATCCCGGATCCTGGACTATATTTCCAATAACCCGGAAGAATTTTTGCTTTCCTCCATCGGGGAAGTGGGAGAAAAGCTTGATGTTTCGGGTACGACAATTTCCCGCTTTGTGCGCCGTCTGGGCTGTGGGGATTATAAGGAGCTCAGGCGGCTGGTGGCAGATCAGAACATTTCGGAAGGCCCGGCTGTCAAACTGATGCAGACATTGCACGCTGAAGAAGCATTCACCGTGGACAATTGGTTCCTGCGTCAGCAGATGTACCTGCAGAAAACGCTGGAGGGATTGGAACAGGAGGAATTTCAGAAGGCAGTTTCGGCGCTTTGCTCTGCGCATCGGGTATTTATCCATGCGAAAAGCGCGTCGTCCTCATTGGGGCAGCTTCTGATG
>USDZ01000123.1 GCA_900553525.1 uncultured Oscillospiraceae bacterium | reverse complement strand
GCGGAATGTGAAAAGCGGGGTCTGCGGCTGTGTCTGCCGCCGCTTTCGCTGTGCGGCGACAATGCTGCAATGGTAGGCGTGCAGGCTTACTATGAATACAGAAACGGGCACACCGCCGGCTCTGACTTGAATGCATATGCTACTATGCCGATTGAAAAGGACTATGAAGATTAGTGCGTCTTAATAGGCAATAAAAAATCATTATGTCATGACATTGAGTATTAGCGGCAAGGAGACTATGCCGGCATGAGACAGAAAAAGTATTGGGACAGCGTACAGGTACAAATGAATTTACCACGCCGTTTTGTAGGCAGAAATTTGGAAAATATTCCAGTGCTCGCTAAGGACATGTGCTGTTTTCTTAATAAAGATACTGCTTTGCCAGCTTGCTCTTTAATGATATTTAACATAAATGTGCATAATTGTGATGTGAAAAATAAAAAAGTATGTACATAGCGCTGAAAATTGGGATTTGTTTTTGTTATAAATTGAATAATTACTTATTTTGGTTTATAATGATATCGATTAAGGCTTAATGGCTTTATTGTACATCGATATGGCTTTCATAAATAGATGATGGGAAAAAGGCCAAAAAAACGAAAGGGGATAAAATATGTCAGCACTTACATCAAACAAAACAATTCTCGCGTATGTAGAAGAGATGAAAGCGCTTGTCAATCCTGACAATGTGATGTGGATTGACGGCAGCGAGGAACAGCTTGACGCCCTCCGCGCAGAGGCTGTTTCGACCGGCGAAATGATTAAGCTCAATCAGGAAAAGCTTCCGGGATGCTATCTCCACCGCACAGCTGTAAACGACGTTGCTCGCGTTGAGGGACGTACTTTTATTTGCTGTGAAAAGGAAGAGGACGCAGGTCCGACAAATAACTGGATGGATCCTAAAAAGGCATATGATATGCTTTATGATATAGCTAAGAACAGCTATAAGGGCCGCACAATGTACATTATACCTTATTCAATGGGCCCGGTAGGGTCTCCGCTTGCAAAGGCGGGTATTGAGATAACAGACTCTATATATGTTGTTCTCAACATGGCTATAATGACAAGGGTAGGCAAGAAAGTCTTAGACGTACTCGGCGATTCAAACGACTGGGTTCGCGGACTGCACTGCAAGTGCGATATTGACGAAGAGAAGCGTTATATCTGCCACTTCCCGCAGGACAACACAATTATATCTGTTAACTCTGGTTACGGCGGAAATGTTCTGCTTGGCAAGAAGTGCTTTGCTCTGCGCATAGCTTCTTATCAGGGTAAGAACGAGGGCTGGATGGCTGAGCATATGCTCATACTCGGTCTTGAAAATCCAAAGGGCGAAGTTAAATATATCGCTGCGGCTTTCCCGTCAGCCTGCGGTAAGACAAACCTCGCTATGCTTATTCCTCCAGAGGGATACAGGAACAAGGGCTATAAGATTTGGACTGTTGGCGACGACATAGCTTGGATGCGCAAGGGTCCGGACGGACGTCTGTGGGCTATAAATCCGGAAAACGGCTTCTTTGGTGTTGCGCCTGGCACAAATATGAAGTCCAATCCTAACGCTCTTATTTCTACTCAGAAAAACACAATATTCACAAACGTTGTTCAGAATCTTGACGACAACACAGTGTGGTGGGAAGGCCTTGACAAGAACCCGCCGAAGAATGCTCTTAACTGGAAGGGCGAGAAGTGGGACAGCGAAAGCGGAGAAAAAGGTGCTCATCCGAACAGCCGTTTTACAGCTCCGGCAGTTAACTGCCCCTGCATAAGCCCAGAATTTGAGAGCCTTACGGGTGTGCCAATATCTGCTATAGTATTCGGCGGCCGCCGCGCTAAGACTGCTCCGCTGGTATATCAGTCAAGAGATTTTGTGAACGGCGTATTCGTAGGCTCAATAATGGCTTCTGAGACAACTGCAGCCGCTACCGGCGCTGTTGGCGTTGTACGCCGTGACCCGATGGCTATGCTTCCGTTCTGCGGTTATAACATGGGCGACTATTTCGCACATTGGATTGAGATGGGCGAAATGCTCGGCGACAAGGCTCCAAAAATATTCAACGTCAACTGGTTCCGCACCGACGACGAAGGCCATTTCATCTGGCCGGGCTTCGGCGACAACCTCCGCGTGCTCGAGTGGATCATCAAGCGCTGTGAAGGCAAGGCCGATGCGGTGGAAACCCCGATCGGTTATGTGCCGAAGGCCGAGGATATCAACCTCGAAGGCTTGGACTTCAGCCTGGATACCCTCAAGTCTATCCTGGAAGTGGATAAGGATTTGTGGAAGACCGAGGCGGACGGCATTGCCGAATTCTATGAGAAATTTGGCGACAAGCTGCCGGCCGAGCTGAAGAACCAGCTCGCCACCTTGAGGAACAATCTGAAATAAGTTGGAAACAACCCCCGCCGATTTATACCGGCGGGGGTTTTGCTTGAAGACAGCCCGATGTTATGAAAAAACAGCAGAAAAAAGGGCCGGCCGGGACGAAGCCGGGGAGCCTATGAAACGCACTGGCGTAGAGGGGATCGCCGTTTAGCTGAAAGGAGAGCGTCATGAGCCAATTTCTCGAACCGGCCGATTCCGATCCGCTGCCCTGTGGGAGGTGCTGAAGGACAGCGTCTACCAGCCCACAGAGGAACGGCTCCGCTGGGAGGCGGAAGCCTGCCGCAACGATCCGGCTCTCCGGGCTTTCGCCCTGGAAGAGGAGGGGGGTGGCGGCGGCCCGGATCCTCGATGTCCGCGATCCCATTTCGCCCACTATCCGGAACATCGGTGTGATTCCGGCCCGGCGGGGATGCGGGCTGGGCCTGCGGCTGATTGAGTGGGTCATCGGATACGCATCCGGCAGTCTGCTGGCGGAAACCGACGAGGATGCCGTTGGATTTTACCGGGCCTGCGGCTTTGAGATCCAAGCCCTCGGCGACCGATACGGCTCCGGGATCTCCCGGTATGCCTGCTGTCTGCATACAACGGCTTCCTCATGATAAAAAAGCCGGACAGGAAAGCGCCTGTCCCAGCCATCACCGTATCCATGCCGCGGCAGTGGAATTCCGCAGCCGGCGGCGGAGCGCCGTTTCCTCCGGCAGGCCCGCCCGCCTCAGGACCCGTGCCACCAGTTGATGGAACGCCGCGGAATGATCGAGATGGGTCCGGTGGCAAAGCTCGTGGATCACCACATAAGCCGCGCATTCCGGCGGCGCCAGAATCAGCGCCGCGTTCAACGTGATCCGGTTCCGGCCGGGCGAGCAGCTTCCCCATCTCGAGCGCATCCATCGCAGGGTGAGGACAGGCCTTTCCTCCCGCCGTCCTGTTTCGGCTTCGACCAGCGGAAGGCAGAGCGCAAGCTGATCCTCCAGCATCTGGGCAGCCCGGGGCAGGAGCGCCCGACACAGGGCTGCCCGGATTTCCCCTTCCCGCTCCTCGGGAGGCAGGCCGGCCGAAATCCGCAGGGTCAGGCGCCCCTCTTCCCATTCACCGGGTCCGGGCTCTCCGGCCGCAATATGCAGGCAGACAGGCTTTCCCGCTATGGAAAGCCTGTCCCCGTCGGCGAAGGGCCGCGCCGCATTCCCAGCAAACCTTTGCTGTGCCGCCGCGATCCAGGCGGCCTTACCCGCGATATACCGGTCGGCTTGGGTTCCAGACACGCCGAAGGGTGTGGACAGGGCTGCCGATCCGTCGGGACGGATCCGGAGGTTCCAGTTTTTGACCCGCTTGCGGGTCCATTCATAGCACAGGTCTCCCTGCGGCATATGGATTTGCCGGATCAATCCCATCTCTCCCTGCAAAAAATGCCGCCGGCGGGAAGCCCGTCCGCGGCATACAGCCTACGTTTTGACACGTTGGGAATATTACATATTCTCCTCGATATACGAAACCAGCTCGCCCACGGTGCGGATGCGTTCGATCTCCTCATCCGGGATTTCCACATCAAACTCATCCTCCAGGGACATCAGCATATCCACGACATCCAGAGAATCCGCCCCCAGATCATCCGCGATGTTGGTTTCGGGGGTGATGCTGTCCTCTTCCACATCAAACTGATTGCTGAGGATCATCTTAACCTTTTCGAGTACCATCCAGCTCATCCTTCCAATGTTGTTGCCCTTTCGCCCGCCCGGGATTGAACCGAAACGGCCCGGTGTGGTATACTGGAATCCGTCGGCGGCAGGCCGGCAATTAGGGAGTACACCAAAATAGTATTCGTAAACCGGCGGTTTGTCAATCATCTTTTGGAAAATTTTCTGTTTTTCTTTTTTACCGCCGCAGAAAGGCCGGGATCGCGATGGCAAAAGACCGTTACGCCCTGATCGGGCATCCCCTGGGACACAGCCTGTCCCCCTTTATCCATGCCCGTCTCTTTTCTTTGAGCGGGCGGGACGTTTCCTACTCCCTTGAGGACATCCCCCCCGCGGATTTGGATACAGCGCTGCCGTCCCTTCTCGGACAGGTGCAGGGCCTGAATGTGACCATTCCCCACAAGCAGGCAGTGATTCCCCATCTGGCGGCACTGCAGGGCCGGGCCGCGCTCTACCGTTCGGTCAATACCATCGCCGTCACCGAAGAAGGGCCGGTGGGATATAATACCGACGCCGGCGGATTTCTCGCCGCCCTGCGGGATGCGGACATCTCCCTCGGGGGACGGGTGGCGCTGCTTGGCTGCGGCGGGGTGGGCCGTACCTTCGCCTGTGAAGCCGCTCTGGCCGGCGCGCGAATCACCTGCGCCGTCCGGGAGTCCAGCCTGGGCGCAGGGAAGGCTCTTGGCGCCTACGTCCGGGATTTGGTTCCCGGGGCCTCTTTTGATGTGATTCTTCTTTCCCGTCTCGGGACAGTGGCCGGCGAGGGTTTCGACCTGCTCATCAACGCGACACCGGTGGGGATGTATCCCCAGGTGGACATGTCGCCGGTGGATGAGGAGGTGCTCCGCCATACCGCCGCGGTGTTCGATGCGGTCTACAATCCGGGAGAGACCAGGCTGCTTCGGATGGCGGCGGCCTGTGGAGCCAAAACCGCCGGCGGTATGCCCATGCTGATCTGGCAGGCGGTGGAAGCCCATGCCTGCTGGTACGGCGGCGCCTTTGAGACAGACGATATCCGCCGCCTCATCGCCGACGCCGGGGAGGAACTGGCCCGCACGTTCGGCTGACCGGCGGAGGGCCGCCGGACCAGGCGGTCCCGCCGCTTTAATCAAACACGCCCGCCGAAGTCGGCGGGCGTGTTTTGGATCTGGAGGAGTCAAAGGGTCACGATCAGACCGTCGTAAGATACTTCGAAGCCGTCTTTTGCCGCCATAGCCTCCAGTTCTTCGTGGAGGCTGCCGCAGTTGTGGGAAAAGTGGTTAAGGAAAATCCGGGTATCCGGCCGGATACACCCCTCTTCTTTCAGC
>USDZ01000122.1 GCA_900553525.1 uncultured Oscillospiraceae bacterium | reverse complement strand
GAGCTGGGCGGCACCGTCACCAGCGGCATCATCAGCGCCCTGAGCCGGGAAGTCACCATCGATAATCAAACCATGACCCTGCTGCAGACCAGCGCCGCCATCAATCCGGGCAACTCGGGCGGCGGCCTCTTTAACAGTGCCGGCGAGCTGATCGGCATTGTGAATGCCAAATCCTCCGGCACCGGCATTGAGGGCCTCGGTTTTGCCATACCGGGCAATACGGTAAAAACGGTGGTGAAGGAGCTCATCGACAACGGGTATGTGACCGGGCGGATTGATACGGGCATCACCGTCGTGGATCTGACTTCCCAGACCGATGCCTTCCAGTACGGCGTGATGCGGACCGGGATTTATGTCCTGTCCGTAAGCGGCTCCGACGGCTTCCGCGCGGGGGACCAGATCCTCACGATGGATGGGAAGGAGATCGCGTCCATGAGCGATTACAACGATGTGGTGGACGCCCATCAAGTGGGGGACACCATCGCTGTAACCGTGCGGCGGGGAAACCGGCAGGTGTCGCTTACCATGACAATGCGTCAGGCGGGGACGGGGGCTTCCTCCTCCGCCAGCGCCGTTTAAACAGATAAGAGAGGCACGGCAAAAGGACTTTTTGCCGTGCCTCTCTTTTTTCATTTTACCATTCTATAAGGATATGTTGACCATAGACAAGGGGGGCCCTTCCGGCCGTCACAACGGCTCGGAAAGTCCGTCCTCCGCCGTTTCCTCCATGACCTGGCGGCAAAGCGCGGCCAAGTCGTCCAGCGTTTCGAGGGTTCCGGCGGCCCGGCGATAGGCAGCGGCGCCCCGCAGTCCCCGCATATACCAGGCGGCGTGCTTGCGGATCTGGAGCATGGCCGTGCGCTCGCCTTTATAACCGGCGGCCAGTTCGGCCTGATGGAAAAGCACCGCCATCCGTTTGGATACCGGCGGGGCCGGCAGACGGGTCCCATGCCGCAGATAGGCCTCGATCTGGGCAAACAGCCAAGGGGCGCCGAGCGCCCCCCGCCCCACCATCACGAGATCGCATCCCGTCTCTTCGTAAAGGGCTGCGGCGGCCTCGGGGGAATCGACATCCCCATTGCCGATAACCGGGATATGCAGGGCCGCCTTGACCTGGCGGATGATCTCCCAATCCACAGGCGGCGCGTACATCTGGTCGCGGGTGCGGCCATGCACCGCAACTGCGGCGGCGCCCCCCGCCTCGCAGGCCAGCGCCACTTCGACGGCGTTCACCTGGTTCTTGGCATATCCCTTGCGGATTTTAGCCGTCACCGGCACGGGAACGGCGGCACAGACCGCCGCGACGATCCGCCGGCAGAGTTCCGGATCCCGCATCAAAGCGCTGCCGCAGGCATTTCCGGCAATTTTAGGGGCCGGACAGCCCATGTTGATGTCGATCACGTCGGGATGCGCCTTCATAGCCAGAACCGCCGCTGTGGCCATCCGCTCGGGATCATCGCCAAACAACTGGACGGCGGCGGGGGGACCCTCTTCATCCAGGGCCAGAAGGGCCTCGCTCTTTTTGTCGCCGAAGCACAGCCCCTTGCTGCTGACCATTTCCCCTACGACATAGGCGGCACCGAAGTCCGCACAGATACGGCGGAAGGCCCGGTCGGCCACACCGGCCATCGGGGCGAGCGCGGCACGCCCCGGTATCTCCACATTCCCGATCAACAAGGCTACCGTATCCTCCCCACGAAAAATTTCGGCCCCCCGCCTGGCCGCCGGTGCGGCCGGCAGGCGGCTTACCGGTCGGGTCTGTCCGTAAATTCCAGAATATCCCCCGGCTGACAATCGAGAGCCTTGCAAATGGCATCCAAAGTGGAAAAGCGGATGGCCCGCGCTTTATTGTTTTTGAGTACGGAAAGGTTGGCCAACGTGATGCCGACCTTGTCGGACAACTCCGTCAGCCCCATTTTTCGCTTGGCCATCATGACGTCCAAATTCACCAGTATCGCCATGTGTCACACGCCTTTCCACGCACGGGGATCAAATCGTCATATCGTTTTCTTCCTTATATTTGGTCGCCTGGCGGAACAATTCCGCGAACACGAACAGGATCAGGCCGATCAGGCCGAACACCACGCAGACCAGGGCCATGAAAAACCGCGCCACCCAGAAAATCGAGATAAAATAAAACAAAGCCAGCACGATGCATAAAACACCGAGCAGCCGCAGCCGCCGCACCGTGTCCCGGCAAAACGGCCGGTTGTGGTTGACGTTGTGCATGATGCCGCGGGCGTGCCAGAGGATAAATTCCGCGATAAATCCGGAGACCAGGAGGACGAAAAGGTATTTTTCATACCACATGCCTTCCTCCCCCGGGTGGCTTTTCGTCGTCCACGTCACCGTCCAGGGCAAAGTGAGCATCAAAACCAGATCGAGCACCATCATCAACAGCAGACAGACTTCGATGACGCCGCTCAGGCCGTTTTTGCTCAAGGTTTTCATAGTTCCGGCCGCCTTTCTTGCGGAAATCGGGGAAGAACCGATGCCGATTTATTATACAGCAACCGTGCGGGCTGGTCAACCGGTTTGGCCGAACGAATGGAAAGGCGCGGCCATAAGCCCCCGGAAATCCGCCTGAAAAAAGCGGCGGCCCTGCGGATAAGCCGTATGGCTTCGGGCACGGGGGCCGGTAAAAAAATCTTGGCCGTCCGTGCCGGCACGGACGGCCAAGATTCCAGATTCATTCGTTCGGATTTGTCTCACTGTCGTCTTCCGTACAGCCGTAGTCATCGCAGCAGCAATCGCCCAGATCACAGTCGAAACTATCGTTGTAAGCACGCAGGGCTTTTCGTTTCGCCCGTGCCCGCAGCAGAAAGACCGCCACAGTGGTCAGCGCCGCAACCACGGCGGCTACGATGGCCACGCACATCCATTTGTTGTTTTTATGACACATGTTGTTTGCGCTCCCTTCGGCGGAATTGTCGGCATTTCCCAGTTTTTAGACGAATTTAGCATACCGCAGACCGCCGCGAAAGTCAAGGTTTCCTGCCGAAAGTCACAAATTGTTTACAGCCGGTTGACCTTGATTTGGCCTCTCACCATGACGAGCTTGATATCGAGATTGTCGTCAAGAACCAGCAGATCGGCGCTCTTGCCCGCGGCGATCGAGCCGGTTTCGCGGTCCACCCGGATGGCACGGGCCGGATTGATGGTGGCGGACTTGACGGCCTGCTTCATGGGAATACCGAACCGGATAACGTTTTTGAGTTCCTCGTATACATTGGAGGTGGAGGCGGCGATGGTGCCGTCCGCGAGCAGAGCCTTGCCGTTTTTGACATAGACGGTCTGGCCGCCCAGATCGTATTCGCCGTCCACGTGTCCGGCCGCGGACATGGAATCGCTGATGATGATCGACTGATCTTCCCCGAGCTGGTGGAAGGCGATGCGCAGCGCGGCGGGATGGATATGGAACCCGTCGCAGATCAGTTCGGCGCGCACGCCGCGGCTGCGGGCATTGTCGAACACTGCGCCCACGACGCCCGGGCCCCGGTGGGTCAGGCCGCTTTGGGCATTGTACAGATGGGTGACATGGCGTACGCCCCAGCCGATAGCGGCACAGGCCTGGTCGTAATCGGCCGCGGTGTGAGCGATGGAAACCGGGCAGATGGGCTCAATATCCTTGACGAAGGCCTCGGCCCCGTCGGTCTCGGGCGCGATGTCCACCACTTTGATGCAGCCGCCGCAGCCTTCAAACAGGCGGCGGAACTCGTCTTTGTCGGGGTTGCGGACATAGTCGCCGTTCTGGGCGCCCTTTTTGGACATGGCGATGTAGGGGCCTTCCATGTTGACGCCATGGATATAGGCGCCGGTCACTTTGTCTTTTTGAGCGGCAACATTGGCAAAAATCCGCTCGAGTTCTTCAAAGGGCAGGGTCATGGACGTCGGGCAGAAGGAGGTAATCCCCCGCTCCACCAGACATTTGGACATGGCCTCGAGCGCTTCGGGCGTGGCCTCACCCGTATCATGCCCGGCACAGCCGTGGATATGCATATCGATCAGACCCGGAATGACGGTCAAGCCAGTCAGGTCCAGTTCCTCCGATGCCGACGGGGTGTCGTCCACCGCCCGGATCCGGGATCCTTCCACCGTGATATTGGCCTTAACTGGTTCAAAAACCTCGTTATAAACGACCGCGTTTTTCAGCAGCATGCCGTGTTCCTCCATTTCTTTCTGTATCTCTATGGGTGGCGGATGGCTCGGAATCCAGAGAGCCAGCCATCCCCGTTTCCATTATAAACCGATGCCGGAAAAATGCAAGCGGGAATTGGCCGCCCCGTTTGCATTTTTAGACGGGACGGCGGCGCCTCAAAAGGACGATTATGCCGACAGGACGATTTCCAGCAGTGGGGAAAACAGGCCGCTGTCTCCCGACGCTGCGAGCACGCGGCTGTCCGCGGTGTCGGATCGGATCAGAAAGCTGTTCTCGACCGAATACAGGGGGTTGGTCTCGGAGATCATCTGGACAAACAAAGGCGTGATGTCCAGCCGGTAATCCCCCGCCTGTTTGACCAGAACCTCGTCCACCGGCGTCTCGTCGTATGCGGGCCGGTTATACCACCGGGTGTTGATGCTGCACCAATCGCTCGTGACCGCGTAGGCGCCGATTTTCATTTCCTTATCCGTGTCCAGCAGGGTGCGGAAGATATAATGGGCCGATACGATTTTATCCGGATCCAGGTTCAACTGGTCCAGGACCTCATACCGGATATAGGTCCATCCCTCTCCCTTCGGAGGCTGGTCGCCCAGCAGCATATAGGGCGACAGATAATGGCCGGCTTCATCCGTTGTGTCCTGATAAACCGAGGTATCCGGCTGTTTGGAACGATATAGATAGACGGACTGGTTCAGAACAAGCGGGAACTGGATGTTTTGGTCGGATAAAAAAGCCTCGTCCACGGTGTATTCCACGGTATAGGTGTTTGTGTCGCTATCTTTTTCGATCAGTTTCACGGTGTTGTCATAACTCCAATGCTGGTCCGCGTCGCATACCAGAGGGGTGTATAAAATCGAGTGGACCGCCCCGCCGTCGTCTCTAAACAGGATATAATCCGGGGAATCGGTATCCGGCGTCAGCCGGGGCAGCCGCATCCGGATCTGGAAGGTGCCGGCTCCGCCGGGTTTGTCGACGACGATTTCGGTATTCACGCCGAACGGCGTGGGATAACAGTAGTAATCGACGCCGGGGCCAAACGCATCCTCATAGAGAACGGCTGAGCGGGTCTGTCCAAACGCATTCCGGCGTTCCACGGCTTTGCCCGTACCGTCATAGCCGTCCAAAAAGATCTGCACGGCGTCATCGGAATCGCGGATTTGGATGGGATGGCTTTCCGACAGATTTTTCGGGATGTCTTTGGCGACATAATCGCCTTCCACCGCAAACGAGGCGTCGTTTTCCACCAGGGCGCCGTCCGCCTGTTCGACGGGGGCGGAATAGAGGTATAGGAC
>USDZ01000121.1 GCA_900553525.1 uncultured Oscillospiraceae bacterium | reverse complement strand
CGCGGATCACCTATCTGGCTTACGCCCCCGAAATTGCCGCTGTCATGCTGCAGCGGCAACAGGCCTCGGCCATCATCGACGCCCGGAAAATGATCGTCGACGGCGCGGTGGGCATGGTGGAGATGGCGCTCGACCGGCTCAACGAAAAACAGACCGTCGTCCTGGACGAGGAACGGAAGGCGGCCATGGTCTCCAATCTGCTGGTGGTACTCTGCGGCAACCACGACGCCCAGCCCGTCGTCAACTCGGGGAGCCTGTATTGACATGGCCGGGGAGCAGAAAAAACAGGTGCCGCTCCGCCTGTCCGCCAAGCTCTACGACGCCATCGCCGCCTGGGCTGAGGACGATTTCCGGTCGGTCAACGGACAGATTGAGTATCTTCTCACGGAATGCGTGCGTCAGCGGAAAAAAACCGGCAAATACGTCTCGGATGAACTGGACCGCCCCCTGGATCTCGACCTCACGCCGTCCAGCCGCCATGAAAAACCTTAAGCGCCGCGCCGCAGACGGGCCTTCCCCCCCGCCGGCGCGGCGCCGCCCGTTTTTGTGGAGGCTTCTCTGCCTCCCCCGGCGATTGGCAGGTCCGGGTCCGCTCGAAAAATGTCGGTTTTGTACAACATTGAGGAGTTGAACTTTCGTGTTGAACTTTTTTATTTTATATGATACAATCCAAGAAAAATGTTATCAAAGGGGGAGCGCTATGTTTAGAAATTTGGACAAGTATGATATTTCGTGGTTTTGTAAACGATATTGCGCCCTGTTGGTTGACTTTCCAATGAATTTAAAGTCCGATGATATAGCGGAAGATTGTTTATCTTTGGGGATTGATCCGCTAGCTGCCGTTGAAGCGCTTAAGGCCGCACATTTTTTCCTGGCTGAATTGTATCGTGAATTGCTGACGGTTCCATCGCTTCAAGATGAACAAACGGATGCACTCAGCAATATCTTTTTGAAAATTGATTTAATTTGGGCATTATGTGCCTTTGGAAAGCTGTGCTTTCAAAACGGTCAATCCTGTATTCGTTTTACTAAAGCGGTTTTGTGCGAGAACGGCGCTAAAAAGACCTTGCCCAAAAGCTATCCAGCGGCATTTCGAGCAATTATTGAAAACAACTGTCATGTCGAATTTTATAAAAATGACTTGCTTGTCAAAAATTATAATAACTGCGACAGTGGATATTTATATTTTGATAAGAATTCCATTATCGCCGAGGGTTTGTTTTTATTTGTGCAAAAGGTGCTCCAAAAGAGATGGTATGCTAACGCAGATAAGTCAAAGTATGCAAAATCTTTCACACCGATTACGCATTTTGTCGCTCCTTTTTATCGGGCAGATATGCGCGTGTTCACATGTGGAGAACGCTTGCATTTAGACATTCATGAGCATTTAGTCGGTTACAGCGATGAAAAAAAGCGTTGTTTTGATATGCTGTATCATTTTGTCGAAGAAAAACATCCGGATTGTTTGCCGAGCACAGGTATATATGGATATATCCATAGCGTTATTTCTTATGCTGTTGATCAAAATCACAGAATGATCGGACAGTTAGGTCTTGGCGATTGTGCAGATCACTTTGTATTTTACAGTGCTTTATCCGGGAAAATCAAACAGCGGGTTTTGGAAGAGGTGGATATGACTTCAATTGTCAGAGCAAATATTTGCGAAGATTGGTTTTTCATAAAGAACGAAGCAGATGCGCGGTGTGCTATTCAAATAATGGACATTCAAGCTAAATACAATAAAAACGCAGGTGCAAATGCATATATTTCGGAATGAGTATCAGGATGTCTTTTATTTTCAAGGGTTCGAATCCATTCTTAAAATTGCCCAAAATATTTTTATCATATGGCTTAGACAAGAACTAACCCCTTGTAACAAGCCAAAAACGGCTTGATTACAAGGGGTTTCCTTTATTTTTCGCTTAGCATATTCTAGCATCAATTTGCCCTTTTATCCATATTAAAGTCGGTAAAAAGTCGGTAAAAATCTTGTCTTCATGATAAAGTATAATATATTTCGCAAATTAAAAAAGGATAAAAAAGAGACATGGTTTGCAGAACTCTGGTAGAATGAAGTCACGACACACCATTCAGAAAGGAGACAGCAAACCATGTCCGAGAAAATTGTACAACTAAACGAGGCCGTAATCAAGAGTGAACTTAAAGAACTGGTTCGCGGCAGCCTTACATGCCTTTTCTTTTGAGGATAACTTGTAACGCGTCGGGGTTTATGCTATGATATAAAGGATTACGGCATGACAGGATCCCGCCCGCGCGGCGGCGCATCCGGAATAGAGCAATGAGGTGACCGATATTGGGACTGATAAAAGCGCTGTTCGGAGACTACAGCAAACGAGAGATTAAGCGGATCCAGCCGCTCTGTGACAAGGTGCTGGCTCTGGAGGAAACTTACCGCGCCATGAGCGAGGAGGAACTCAAAGCCCAGACGGAGAAGCTGCGGGATCGCCTGAAAATGGGGGAAAGTACCGACGATATCCTTCCTGACGCCTTCGCCGCCTGCCGCGAGGCTTGCGACCGGGTACTCGGGATGCGTCCCTTCCCGGTGCAGATTCTCGGCGGCATTATCCTGCACCAGGGCCGGATCGCCGAAATGAAAACGGGGGAAGGCAAAACCCTGGTGGCCACCCTGCCTGCCTATCTCAACGCCCTGTCCGGCGAGGGGGTCCATATCGTCACGGTCAACGATTATCTCGCCCGCCGCGACAGCGAGTGGATGGGTAAGGTTTACCGCTACATGGGCCTGACGGTGGGCCTGATCGTCCACGATTTGGACAACCACGCCCGGCGGGAAGCGTATGCCGCCGACATTACGTATGGTACCAACAACGAGCTGGGATTCGATTACCTGCGGGACAACATGGTTATATACAAGGAAAACAAGGTGCAGCGGGCCCATCACTTCGCTATCGTGGATGAGGTGGACTCCATTCTGATCGACGAAGCGCGCACCCCTCTGATTATATCCGGCCAAGGGGATAAATCCACCGATTTGTACCAGCAGGCGGACCGCTTTGCCAAGACCCTGAAAATCACCAAAGTCAAGGAGATGGACGCCAAGGAGGAGCAGGATACCGTCGATGGGGATTATATCGTGGATGAAAAGGCCCGCACGGCGACTCTGACCCAATCGGGTGTCAAAAAGGCGGAACAGGCATTCGGGGTGGAAAATCTTATGGATCCCGATAACGTCACGCTGCTGCACCATATCAACCAGGCTATCAAAGCCCGGGGCGTCATGACAAGAGACGTAGATTACGTTGTCAAGGACGGCCAGGTCATCATCGTCGATGAGTTTACCGGCCGCCTGATGTTCGGCCGCCGGTACAACGAAGGCCTGCACCAAGCCATTGAGGCCAAGGAAGGGGTCAAGGTGGAGCGGGAGAGCAGAACCCTTGCCACCATCACTTTCCAAAACTATTTTCGTCTGTACAGAAAACTCTCTGGTATGACCGGTACCGCTAAAACGGAGGAGACCGAGTTCCAGCAAATTTACAAACTGGATGTTGTCGAGATTCCCACCAATAAGCCGATGATTCGCAAAGATCTGCCGGATGTTATCTATAAAACCGAGAAGGGCAAGTTCAACGCGGTTATCGATCAGATCGCGGAATGTCATGAGCGTCAGCAGCCGGTCCTGGTCGGCACCATCTCCATCGAGAAGTCCGAGCGCCTCTCTAAGCTGCTCAAGCAGCGGGGGATCCCCCATGTGGTGCTCAACGCGAAATATCACGATAAGGAAGCCGAGATCGTCGCCCAGGCCGGTAAGATCGGCGCCGTGACCATCGCCACCAACATGGCGGGCCGCGGCACCGACATCAAGCTTGGCGGCAACGCCGAATATCTCGCCAAGGCGGAGATGCGCCGGATGGGCTTCCCAGAGGAACTGATTGTGGAATCGACCGGCTTCGGGGAGACCGACAACCAGGAGATCCTCGATGCTCGCCGGACCTTCCAGGAACTCGAAGAGAAATATAAAGAAGAGATCCGTCCCGAGGAGGAAGCGGTCAAGGAGGCCGGCGGCCTCTTCATCCTGGGCACCGAGCGCCATGAATCCCGCCGGATCGATAACCAGCTCCGCGGCCGGTCGGGCCGTCAGGGCGACCCCGGCGCGTCCCGTTTCTATCTCTCTCTGGAAGACGATTTGATGCGCCTGTTCGGCGGAGAGCGGATCAACAATCTTATGGAGATGCTCGGCATCGACGAAGACACGCCTATTGAGAACAAGATGCTCACCAACTCCATTGAGAGCGCACAGCGCAAGGTGGAAGAGCGGAACTTCGGCATCCGCCGCGACGTGCTCCAGTACGACGATGTGATGAACCGCCAGCGGGAACTGATCTACGCACAGCGGGACAAGGTTCTCGACGGAGAGAATATTCGGGAATCCATCGTGGGCATGATTCGCGAATCCATCGACGCCACCGTCGCCCAGTACACGGCCGGAGACGACCGTGGGGAATGGAATCTGGATGGCCTGCGGGAGTATTACGCCGGCTGGCTGACTAAGGAAGAGGATTTCCGTTATGACGCTCAGCAACTTGAAGATCTTGACCGGAAGAAACTGGCCGAACAGCTCACCGACCGCGCGATGAAAATTTATGAGGGCAAGGAAACCGAATACGGGTCTCTGATGCGGGAACTCGAACGGGTGGTCCTGCTCAAAACAGTGGACCGATACTGGATGGACCACATCGACAACATGGAAGAACTGCGCAAGGGGATCCATCTGCGTGCATACGGGCAGAAGGACCCGGTCGTGCTCTACCGTATGGAAGGCTTCGATATGTTCGATCAGATGATTGCATCCATTCGGGAGGACACTGCTCGGCTGATGCTCACCGTACAGATCCGGCAGAAGGAAGAGCCTAAACGGGAACAGGTGGCGAAACCCACCGCGACTTCTGCCGACGGCACCGACCGTCCCCGCACAGTCCGGAAGACGGCGGCGCAGAAGGTGGGCCGCAACGATCCCTGTCCTTGTGGCAGCGGCAAAAAATATAAGAAGTGCTGCGGACGGGATGCTGCGGATTGAGGCAGGGAGGCGTCCCCGTTTGCAAACAAGGAGAGGCCTGGCTTCTGTTTCCGGCTTTTCCGGGCCTAAAGTCCCTGACAGGACGTGATTTTGTAAATCAGAAAAGGAAGATGGGATCGTGAAACTCGGAATCGTGGGTCTGCCGAATGTCGGCAAGTCCACCCTGTTCAATGCCCTAACCAACGCCGGTGCCCAGAGCGCCAACTATCCCTTCTGCACCATCGAGCCCAACGTGGGAGTGGTATCGGTGCCCGACGAACGGCTCCAAAAATTGGCGGAGATGTACCATCCCCAAAAGATAACACCAGCGATCATTGAGTTCGTCGACATTGCGGGTCTGGTCAAGGGGGCCAGCAAAGGAGGGGGGCGGGGGAACCAGTTCCAAGCCAACATCAGGGAAGTGGACGCCATCGTTCACGT
>USDZ01000120.1 GCA_900553525.1 uncultured Oscillospiraceae bacterium | reverse complement strand
GCGCCATCGGGTATTCGGGGGCGAAAGTGGATGTATCCGGTGTCGATGTCGCGTTCGTTTCCAAGGCTGGCCGGATCGAGGTCTGCCGGAACGGCACAGGCATCCCTTTTGACGAGGCCGAGGCCAAGACCATCTTGACCGAACCCGAGGTGTCGGTCGATATCCGGCTGCGGGACGGGGAGGCCACAGCTACGGCTTGGGGCTGCGATCTGACCTATGATTATGTGAAGATCAACGGGGACTACCGCAGCTAAAAGACTTGGGCTTTATTTTTATAAGGAAAAATCGCTTATTTTAGGATTCTGCATGAATGAAGGTTGTGTCATGAACATTTCTACCGCCGACAGGGCTCAGGTTCTTACCCAGGCCCTGCCGTATATTAAACAATACGCGGGCAAGACCGTCGTCATCAAATACGGAGGCAACGCCATGATCAGCGACGAGCTGAAATCCGCCGTCATGCAGGACATAGTCCTGCTCTCCACCGTGGGTATCCGGGTGGTGCTCGTTCACGGCGGCGGGCCCGAGATCAGCGCCATGCTCAAAAAGATCGGCAAGGAATCGCGGTTTGTCGGCGGTCTGCGCTACACCGACCGAGAGACCATGGAAGTGGTCGAGATGGTTCTGGCGGGCAAGGTCAACAAATCCCTCGTCCAGCAACTGGAAGCGCACGGCGGCCGGGCGATCGGCCTGTGCGGCCTGGACGGCGGCATGATCAAGGCAGTCCGTCATCGAGCAGAGGATCTGGGGTTTGTCGGCGACGTCACCCATGTCAATACGACGCTGATCCGCACCAGCCTGGACAGCGGGACCATCCCAGTGGTGGCCACCATCGCCGCCGGAGAGGACGGCGAGACCTACAATATCAATGCCGACATCGCCGCCTCCCAGATCGCCGCGGCGCTGGGAGCGGAAAAGCTGGTGCTGATGACCGACGTGCGAGGCCTACTGCGCGACAAGGACGATGAAGATTCTCTTATCTCGGTGGTCCAGGTCAGCGAGGTGCCCCATCTCAAACATCTGGGAATCATCACCGGCGGGATGATTCCAAAAATCGACTGCTGTGTGGAGGCGGTCCGCCGGGGAGTGCGCCGCACCCATATTATCGACGGCCGGATTCCCCATTCCATCCTCATCGAGATGCTCACCGACGAGGGTATCGGCACCATGTTCCTGTAAAACGGGACATGGCCCTGAAACAAAGGAGTTGTGTTGCATGGAGTCTATATTTTCCGCCGGAGACAGCGGCTTGATGCCGACCTATGGCCGCTTCGACATCGAATTGGACCACGGCGCGGGCGCCGTCGCCGTGGATACGCAGGGCCGGGAATACATTGATTTTGGCAGCGGGATCGGGGTCAATGCTCTGGGCTACTGCGAACCAGGCTGGGTAAAAGCCGTCACAGAACAGGCCGGGCGGCTTCAGCACATCTCAAATTTATATGACAACCCGGTTCAGACTGCTTTTGCGCGGGAACTCTGCGCCGCCGCGGGCATGGCCCGAGTCTTCCTCTGCAATTCGGGGGCGGAAGCCAACGAATGCGCGATCAAACTGGCCCGCAAATACAGCTTTGATCGTTACGGGGAGGGGCGCAGCACCGTTTTAACCCTGCAAAATTCCTTTCACGGCCGGACGGTGACCACTTTGGCCGCCACTGGACAAGACGATTTCCATCGCTTTTTTTATCCCTTCACGGGAGGCTTCCGGTATCTGCCCGCAAACGACCTGGATGCTGTAAAGCAGTCGATGGACGGGACGGTCTGTGCCTTGATGCTCGAATGCGTGCAGGGAGAGGGAGGCGTTCTGCCTCTGGATTTCGATTATCTGCGGGGGGTGCGAGAGCTTTGCACAGCCCGGGACATTCTGCTGATCATCGATGAGGTGCAGACCGGCGCCGGCCGTACCGGCCGGTTTCTGGCCTGTGAGCATGCAGGAATTCGGCCCGATGTCGTTACCATGGCGAAGGGTCTAGGCGGCGGATTGCCGATCGGCGCCTGTTTATGTGCCGAAACGTTCGGCAATGTGTTGTCGGCTGGAACCCACGGCTCCACCTTTGGAGGCAATCCCGTAGCCTGCGCTGCGGGCCGGTATATGCTCTCCCGGCTGACCGATCCCGCCTTTTTGCGGGAGGTGGAGGAAAAGGGCGCCTATCTGCGGTCTCGTCTCCAGGCCATGCCCCATGTGACGGAGGTGCAGGGACTTGGCATGATGCTGGGCGCGGCCCTGGATGCCGCCGATGCCAAAGAGGTGGCATCCCAATGCGTTCGAAAGGGGCTGCTCGTTCTCACCGCCAAGACCCGACTGCGCTTCCTGCCCCCCCTGAACATCACGCGGGAGGATATGGATCGGGGACTCGAGCGGTTGGAGGCCGTGCTGTCAGCGCTGTAAGACCGGCTTCCAATGGTGTGTTGGGGGAACCGGAGACCTCCGCGCATATCCATGTGTAGACTTGCCGTCGGTTGCAAACAGCCGGTTAAAAATATGGGTGTTTGCCAGGGATATAGAAAACTTTAAGTTGATTAATTGCATGATATTCCATTTAGTATAGAAAGGGGCCTCTTCATGAAGCATCTTCTCAAGCTGCTGGATCTCTCCAAAGAGGAGATCATCGGCATTCTCAATCTCGCGGATCAGCTCAAATACGAGCTGGGACACGGCATCCGCCACCCTCTGCTTGCGGGGAAGACCCTGGGCATGATTTTCCAGAAGGCCTCCACCCGCACGCGGGTCTCCTTTGAGACCGGTATCTATCAACTCGGCGGATACGGCCTGTTCCTCTCCTCTCATGATCTCCAAATTGGCCGGGGGGAACCGGTGGAAGACACCGCCCGAGTGCTTTCCCGGTACTTGGACGGTATCATGATCCGTACCTTTGATCAGGAAGAGGTGGAAACTCTCGCCCGGGTGGGAAGTATCCCGGTCATCAACGGGCTGACCGATTTCTGCCATCCCTGCCAGGTGCTCGCCGATCTGATGACGGTGCGGGAGCATAAGGGGATCCTGGAAGGGCTGAAGATGGCTTATATCGGGGACGGCAACAATATGGCGAATTCCTTGATCGTGGGCGGACTCAAGACCGGTATGCGGGTGGCTGCGGCCTGTCCCGACGGATACCGGCCTGCGCAGGAGGTACTGGAATTTGCCGCTGGCTACGGCGACGCCTTCACCCTGACCGCCGACTGCCTGGAAGCGGCCGCGGGAGCGGATGTGATATTCACCGACGTGTGGGCCTCCATGGGCCAGGAAGGAGAAGCGGAGAAACGCCGTGCCGCTTTCCAGGGGTATCAGGTCAACGACGGGCTTCTGGCCGCTGCCAATCCCGGTTGCATGGTGCAGCACTGCCTGCCCGCTCACCGGGGAGAGGAGATCACCGCTGCGGTATTCGAGGCCCATGCAAAGGAGATTTTCGACGAAGCCGAAAACCGCCTCCACGCGCAAAAAGCGGTTTTGGTCACGCTGATGAAGTAAGAGACCTTGCAGGGCGTGTTTCCGGTTGAAAGCCGGGTGGAAACGCCGGAGGGTTGACATGAAAAAGGGGCTGCTGCAAAAGGATTCCTTTTGCGACAGCCCCTTTCAGATTGTTCGGGAAAAACAACGGACATGGGGGACAGACACCATTTGCCTATGTCCGAACGGTGTAATCCCATTCCCCCGCAGGGTTCCGAAAGACCAGTGTTTCCACCCCGTATGCCTCCAAAATCCGCTCCGAGGTCAGGACCTCCTCCGGCGGCCCGGCGGCGATGACAAGTCCCGCTTTCATCAAATAAAGGCGAGAGCAGAAGTGAGCCGCTTGGCGCAGATCATGCAGAACCACCGTCACGAGCCGCCCTTCCGCCGCTGCTTTCCGACAGATCCGGAATACCTCATAGGCATGGCGAATGTCCAGACTGGCCGTCGGCTCATCAAGCAGAAGGCAGGGAGTATCCTGAGCCAGAGCCCGGGCGAGCATCACCCGCTGCCGTTCCCCGCCCGATAAACGGCTGATCGGGCGGGACGCGACCCTGGAACAGCCGATCAGTTCCATCGCCCGCACCACCCGAGGGTCGGAGGGAGAAGGCACGGCGACCGCCCCGATCCAGGGGCTGCGTCCCATAGCGACCACCTGGGCAGCGGTAAAATCAAACGGTACCGCCGTATCCTGATGCATATACGCGATTTTACGCGCTAATTTTCGGGGCGGACAGGCGGAGACGGGGGTCTTGTCCAACAGGATGTCCCCTTCCACCGGCAGTAATCCCGCCAAGGCCCGCAACAGAGTGGTTTTTCCGGCACCGTTCGGGCCGACAATGCCGGTCAGGACGCCGGCCTCCGCGCAAAAATCCACCCCCCGCAGGATGGGCACCGCTTCTCCGTCCCCGGATGGGACCGTATACACAACGTGTTTGGCTTCCAGCATCCCGGTCATCCCCCTTTCGTGTCCGCTTTTACAGCCCGCCCATCCGATTCTTCTTCGAGCAGAGCAGGAAGAGAAAATAGGGGGCGCCGAGCAGGGCGGTGACGATCCCGACAGAAAATTCCCGGCCTTGGAGTCCCGCAAGGCCCCGTACCAGGCTGTCGCAGAGCATCAGGAAGACACCACCCGCAAAAACCGAGGCCAGACAGAGCCTCCGGTGGGACGGACCGGTGAGCATCCGCATCATATGCGGCACCATCAGACCTACGAACCCGATCGGTCCGGTCACACAGACGATACAGGCGGTACAGAGAGAGACCAGCAGGATAAATAACAGGCGCCACCGTCCCGCGTGAATGCCCAGAGCTCGGGCCTGTTCGTCTCCGAGCAACAGCAGATCCAGACGGGGGGAAAGCAGCAGCACCGCCATCACACAGACGAGTACCGGTACCGCCATAACCAGTACGTGTTCCCACCGCCGGTTGGAGAGCCCTCCCATGCTCCAGAACATGTAGGCCGTCACCTGGTACTCGTTGGACACCGACAGCAACAGAGAGGTGGCCGCGCCGAACAGAGCGCTGACCGCCATGCCGCTCATCACCAGCGTTACGGTGGAGATGCGTCCGCCTCCCCGCCGTCCAGCCGCGGCCGACACGGCCAGAATCAGGCCCACCGCCGTGAGAGCGCCCAGAAAAGAGGCGCCTGGCAAAAATAGCAGGGAGGAAGCCCCTGCCGTCATTGACAACAGGGCGCCGAACCCGCCTCCCGCCGACACGCCGAGTAGCCCGGGATCGGCCAGAGGGTTACGGAAAATCCCTTGCATCACGGCGCCCGACAGGGCAAGTCCGCTTCCCGCCAGCAAGCCGCACAGCACCCGGGGAAGGCGGATAGAAACGACCACCGCGTAGACCGCGGGATCCACCGATTCCTTCGGAAGCAACCCGCAGGCGGCCGCGACCGACTTCACGAGGCCGGCGCGCCTTGCTACGACGTCGTACGCGCCGCTCCGGTCCGGCCCCGCCTCCTTTTCGACCGCGGCGCGCACGCTCAGCGTGATGAAGCAGCCGTCCGTGTTCATCG
>USDZ01000119.1 GCA_900553525.1 uncultured Oscillospiraceae bacterium | reverse complement strand
CCGTCGGGGCTATTCTCTCCCGCTGAATTGGTGAAAACTGGCAAATTGACCAGGCAAATACGAATCATCCGCCGGTGAAAGGCTGTTTTAGGCTGTATATCAAAGAAAAAATTGCACAAAGTTCTTGAAAAAGGAAATTAAATAAGGTAAGATAGGGATGGCTCGCGGATCGCCTGTGCAAAGGCCACGCGGCCTCTTCGATGCGGAGGAGAGCGTATGGCGGCCTCTTTTCAAACAAAGGATCGATATACGATGGACGATCTGCTGGCGATCATGGCCTTGCTTCGTTCTCCCGAAGGGTGTCCTTGGGACCGGGAGCAGACCCATGAAAGCATCGCCGGCGATTTCCTTGAGGAAACGCATGAGGCGCTGGAGGCCATTCGGCTGAAGGACGCCGACGGCCTGAAGGAAGAACTGGGCGACGTGCTGCTTCAGGTGGTGTTTCATTCCCGCATCGAGGAGGAAAAAGGCGCTTTTACTTTTGATGACGTAGTGGATGGGATTTGCAAAAAACTGGTGGTCCGGCACCCCCATGTATTTGGGGAGATCACCGTGGACGGCGCTGGTCAGGTTTTGCAGAACTGGGACGCGATCAAGCGCCAGACCAAGGGCGGCAAAACCCAGGCCGAACTGCTCGGGGCAGTTCCTCGGTCGCTGCCCGCGCTCATGCGGGCCGCCAAGGTACAGAACCGTGCAAAACGGGTTGGCTTCGACTGGCCGGACGTCTCCGGGGCTATGGGCGCGCTCGAAAACGAGACGGTGGAATTCCAGGAGGCGTTGGCCTCTGAAAACCGCACCGCTATCGAGGAAGAACTGGGGGATCTGCTGTTTTCCGCCGTCAACGTATCCCGTTTCCTGCACGTCGATGCTGAACAGGCGCTTACCGGTTCGACCGATAAGTTTATCCGCCGATTTGCCCGGGTGGAGGAACTGGCGAAAGACCGGCATATCGACCTGGCCGCCGCCTCTCTTGAGGAGTTGGATGCCTTGTGGGACGAGGCAAAACGATTGGATCCGCGCGAGGAATCAACCCCGCTGGGATAGAAAAAGTAATGGAGGTTTCATCATGAACAAAGTAGAACTGATTGCCGCCGTGACCGCGAAAACCGGAATGTCCAAGAAGGACGCGGAGAAAGCTGTTTCCGCTGTTCTGGAATCGGTTGTCGAAGCTGTTTCCGCCGGCGACAAGGTCCAATTGGTGGGTTTTGGCAACTTTGAAGTCCGGAACCGCGAAGCCCGTACCGGCCGCAACCCCCGCACGAAGGAAGCGATCGTCATCCCGGCTTCCAAGCAGCCCGTTTTCAAGGCCGGCAAATCCTTCAAGGACGCGGTGGCGAAGTAATCACCCTCATTGGCGAAATCCTTCCGTCAGGAGCCGTCCGCCGGGCGGCTCCTTATATTTATTCTGCGTCGAACCGATCGGAGTCAAGCGGTTGATCCTCGGCGCCCGCCCCCATAAGACGGGGCGCTTGGACCGTCCCGGCCGGTAATCTCGTGGTATTTGTAAAGGAGAGATCCCCATGCGGCTCGATAAGTATCTGAAAGTATCCCGCCTGATCAAGCGTCGGACGGTCGCCAATGAAGCCTGCGATGCCGGCCGGGTGCTGGTCAACGGCAAGGTGGCCCGGGCGTCTTACGAGGTCAAGCCAGGGGATGTTCTCTCGCTGTCTCTGGGCGCGCGGGAACTGAAAGCGGAGATTGTGTCAGTCCAGGAGACCGTCGCCAAAAACGATGCGGCACTGCTGTACCGCCTACTGGACACCTGATTCATATATAAAAAACCTCAGGAGCTTTGTTGACCGCACCTTGCAGAGCGTACAACGCATTGCACAAGCCAACGGCTTTGATTCTTTTGTGATGGTCAATCTGTGCGCCCAGCGCGCTACCTCTCCGGATGATCTAAGCGTAGAACCGGACGAGGGGCTGCACAGAGAAAATCTGCAAGCGATAGGATGGGTGTTGGAACAGGCTGGTAAAAATCCGGCTGTTTGGGCGGCATGGGGAACGCTCGTCAATTCGAGAGGCTATCTAACTGGTTATCTGCGTGATATTGTGGCGCTTGGACAGATTTGGCGTCCGATGGCACTACGCTGGTTCGCGATCTAAAGTGAAGGATCACCCGCACCATCCATTATATCTGAAAAAAGACAGCAAACTCGAACCCTTTACTACCATATGCAGAAATACATACACAATTTGTAATCGATTGGCAGCTTGCAAACTAAAATTGAAAATTGCTGCAAAAGTGAAACCGGGCAGCCTTCCTGTGAAGGCTGCCCGTTCCCTTTTTATATGCCTCGTTTGTGTCAAACCTTGACTTTTCTGTGATAGATTTTCCATGTTTTCTACCACCCGGAAGAGAGCGTCAACATCACATCTCGCAGCGCCCCATGATTATCCAGCGCTTTTTCGGGGGAGGTATATGCCTCTTGAAGCTTTTTGTCAGATAAGTTAAAATTGTGTTGAAACATGGTTCTAAAGCGCGGATGCTGTAAACTATCTTTATAGGTCCTTATTTATGATATTCATAGCAATATCTTGTCCCGCAAAGGGTAAATCCCGCTTTGATAGCAGCAGCCTCAGAGGCGGCATTTGTTACGCCGCTATAATAAGGAATCTGATTTGCTTTCAGCTTCGCGTTTAAATAATGACTGGCCAGCTTTGTCCCTATGCCGGTTGAACGAAACTCGGGCTGCACATAAATGTAAACGACGTCCCAGATGTTATAAAGCTCCGGCGCACAAGATAGATAGCCGATTATTTTTCCGTTTGCATCAAAATATGCATATATTTCGCCATTTCCATTTATGACGAATTCTTCAAGAGCAGTGTCTAATTGTATCATGTTGGAATGCTTTTCTTCCTGAAATGAGGAAACAATGGCCTGATCGTTTCCCGTTAATGAACGTATTGACCGATCCTCATTCAAACTTGGGATTCTATCACAACATGCAAATGACTTGTACACGCCCTTTTTTATCAAGTTATCCGGGTTACTATGCATATTGGGATATTGAGACGACGGCATAGGTATCACAATATGAATCGTCGGATGGTTTTTTTCTAGTTCAGATATGGCTTGGATAAAAAAGCCGTCATGAAACCCGATGAATGAAGCTAACAAACCATATGGATAACTTTGTAGCATTAAAAACGGCGGGCCTATTTTGTCATCCGCTGCATAAAATACGCAGGGCTCTTCCATGATAGATTTATACTCATTGAAGTAACATAGCTTGTCCGCCTCGATAAATGGCAAAATCGCTTCTTTCTTAACCGTTTTCAAAGTGATATTCCCCTCCTGAATCGTTTATACAAATTGAAAACTTATCCGCCTTGGTCACTTATGGGGACGGAGAAATTAAAATCCACAACGTATAAGAGAGGAAAACGCATAGCCGCCCCATCCCGTTTACCATAAGCCACATAGCACGCTGATTTTTGGCGGATTTGCCAGCAGGACGCAAGGACGTGCAATCCACCTTCTTTCTCTCAAAAAAGCCGCTGCGAGGGGATTGCGTTTTCAATGCAACGGGAGGCATAGGTCGCCAAACGGATCCCTTTGGAATAGTCAAAGGTACTTACCGCCTTCATCAATCCAATTGTTCCGATGGAGATCAGATCGTCCTGGTCCCGGACGGAACTGTAGTATTTTTTGATGATATGGGCAACGAGGCGCAGGTTATGTTCGACCAAGCGGTTCCGCGCTTCCAGGTCGCCCTGGTTGCGAAACGCCTCCAGGCAGTCCCGTTCTTCCTCCGCACTCAGGGGTTTGGGAAAGGAACCCGAATTGACCACGTGCAGTGCCATATAGAAGACATGGGACAGAGAATGGAACAGTTCCAGCAGCATAGCCTCTCCTCCGTTTCGTGACTCTTATATACATATGTCAGAAAATGAGGATTTGTGCCTGTCTGTATCCAATAAATAAACGGGTGATGGGCCGCCGCTACCCTATGCCCAAGGTGGGAGAGGTGTATTTCCTCCACCGGAAACCGAGAAATGGATCATTCTGTATCGGCCTGTTCCCTGCCTTCTCCGGCCTCTTCGAGGGCAGCGGATGCGCCATCTCCCCAGTTGACCTGGACGAACTGATCGACCGGCGCGATGAAAAAGAAACGACGCCCGCCCAGATGGAACCACAGGAAGACGCACATGATGATGGTCCCCAGCATGCAGATCATCATATCTTCCATCGTATCCGCGACCCCGTTATACCCGGCGTAGGGAGCGACGGCGTACTGGGAATCATTCCCCAAAAACAGATATATGACATATTCCACGATCTCCCACAAACCCGCGGCGGTCATGGAGAACAGGAATGAAAAGGAAACGGCGAGCAGCCGGTCTTTTTTCATGGGAGCGCGCTTGTCTTCCCGCAGAAGATAGAAGCCGCACAACCCCACGGCGGTAAAAACCACTCCGCTCACTCCATGCGCGATCAGGTCGTAATAGGGAAACTTGCTGTACCAGCTAAACGCCACGCCCAATTCAAATGCGGCAAATATGAACGCGATGAGGCAGGTATCGGCGAGGTAGGCGGGTTTCAGCCGGAAAACCACCCGGATCAGCCAGGGCAGCGGCAGAAACAGCAGCCCCACAAACCCCATGAAAGGCCGATCTTTCGTCACAAATGCGGTGTACAGGCCGATGGCGATCCCGCCGGCGGCATATGCGGCCAAAACCGTATAGTAGATTGTTTTCCAAATGGTTGTCCTTTTCATCCTACCACTCCATCCATACGGATTCTTTCTTTATACTATGCCTCGAAACCCGGGCCTTCGTCAAGTGTTTTTCCTTTTTCCGCCCTTTTCACTCCATATTCCGCTTTTTGTGTGAGAAAAAGGAAACGTAAGATAGGAAAAAGCGCGGTTTTCACAAAGATTGCAGTTGAAAATCCCAGCAAGTTCCTATATAATAGGTAACTGATCGTCTAACTGATCATCCGAATCCAAAAAAGAGGAGAGTCTGCGTTGGAGTTTTTAGAACATTTCCGTTTCCTGTACGACGGGATCGCGTATTTTTTCTCGTCCCATGAGGAAATCATCAATGAAGAAGTGATGATGGTCCCCGGATGGAAGCATTTTGTTATGATCCTCATTGGCGGCCTGCTGATCTATCTGGCCCTCGCCAAAGATTTTGAGCCGGCCCTGCTCATGCCGATGGGAATCGGCGCCATCCTGGTCAACCTGCCTTTGTCCGGCGCCATTAACCAAATGAACGAGGCCCTGGGGGAAGAGGTACCGGGTATTATCGACTGGCTGTTCCAGGTTGGGATCGAAGCCTCGGAGGCCCTGCCGCTATTGCTATTCATCGGCATCGGCGCCATGATCGATTTCGGGCCCCTGCTCTCGAACCCCAAAATGTTCTTGTTCGGCGCGGCGGCCCAGTTCGGTATCTTTTTGACGGTGCTGGTGGCCTCTTTTCTGTTCCCGGACTTCCGGGATGCCGCCTCCATCGGCATCATCGGCGCCGCCGACGGTCCCA
>USDZ01000118.1 GCA_900553525.1 uncultured Oscillospiraceae bacterium | reverse complement strand
CCGAGGCTCAAAAAAGCCCGGAATATCAAGGAAAATCATCGCTCAGACGATTGAAGTACGGTCTCAAGGCCGCGCGCCGTGCTCCTCAGTTCAGCAAGCGGTAATCATGCAAAAGGCCCTGCGGCGTCAATGCCGCAGGGTTTTGTTTTGAGTGGCGGGGCTCACACAGGAAAAGATGCCGTTTCTCTTTATTCGTTGTACTGGATAGTATAAGCCGCCATATCGGAAAGTCCGGGCCAACCACATGGTTGGCCCGGCTGCTTTATGTATACCTCAAACCATATTAAAGGAATGAATTATATGAAGACAGTTCTTCTTAATATGTGAAACTATTTAACAAACTCGGTACATAGGAAGAAAAATCCATAAATATACTAAATTTTTATTGACAATCAATGCTTTTTATTTTATATTTATATACAACAATATAAATATAAAATAAAATTTATATACAAAATGAGGTATTTTTAATGGATGTCAATAAGCGGGGTCTATTCGTTTTCATCTACGCGGCTGCGCTAGCCGTGTCTTTATGTGGATGCGGGGGAATGCCTCAAAGCGGAGGCCCGACAGATGTCGCCTCTTCCGAAGGCGGCGGAACACCGGAAACATCGGAAGCATCCGCGGATAACGCCGCACTCTTCCGTATCGAAAAAACCGGCGTGGACGCACCGGATGGATTCCAAGGCGTCCGTCTCGCCTTCCTCGACCGGGAGCATCACGCCGGGAAACCGGTACAGGTGGATCTGGTGCTGCCAGAAACCTGGGAAGCAACGGTAGCAGACGGCGAGATCCTTCCCGGAATGACCATGCCCTGCATCGGTCTGACTTCCGGCGGACAGACTGTGGGCTATGTCGATGTTAACCCCTTTTCTCAGGGCGAACAGGCGGCGACTGGTGAGAAAAGCCGGGATATGGAGACTATCTGGGTATATTTCGGGGGAACCCTGGTCGGCAGCCATTATTACGGCAAGGATTACCAATCCCTGAAACACACGGACACGGTGGAAACCGGACTATGCAAAATCGAATACGACGGCAAGTTTGATCCGGACGGCGCGGGATATTCGTATGACGGAATCCTGTCCGCGAATATCCCACTGGAGGTTTACGCGCAGGTGGTGCTGACCAGTCCGGAACTCACAGAAGATCAAATTCAGACGGTGGCGGACAGCATCGCCCTGTCCGATGCGGCCTAACGGTTGGTTTTTCCATTTGGTGTTAACGCCCAGATTGGGAGTCCGCTGGTAAATAATAAAACTACCTATTACTCAATGTGTTATATTTCGTATGATCCCGATAGAAACATCTACAAATAGATGTTCAGATCAATAGAAAGGAGATGCTGTATTTTGCGAAAATGGATAGCGCCGATCGTCTGGGGGATTTTGAGTTTTGGTATTATCATGTTCCTTGCGCCTATTTTTGCAACATGGGTAACCCCTCCCAACCGTCCCTATGCGATTAGTTTTAATACCCTATTCTATGTGATCCTCTTTCTGATCGGGTCGGTCTGTTTTTGGGGCTGCCGGATCTCTGCGCAGTTGACCGAGCAAAAGAAAATGCGGGAGCAGGACAGGAAACAGGATCTGCCCGCTTCCGACGAGGACAAGGCGGAAGATCATCATTCTTAATTTTCAAAACCTATACGGACAGCAGCCGGGCCAACCAGATGGTTGGCCCGGATGTTTTATGGAAAAGCGAATGCCGTTCACTAACCATAGGAGCTTCGGAGAATGTAGGATTGTCAAAGATATTGGACAGAGAACTCACAGGGAGAAAGCCGGTGAAGAGGCTTCATAGGGGAGTGGTTGGAGCGGCGGTTATGGACGGTAAGCTGCATAGCAAAGTCATCCAGCGAAAGGAATAGCCGAAATAAAAGCGTTTCTGGTCTTCGCGGTGGCTGCGCTCCACCTTGCCGTTGTGGCGGGGCGTATAGGGGCGGATGTTTAGCTTGGAGGCAGTGGACTCAAATAGGGTGGGAAGCTCCGGCCTGCTGTTGGAGAAACTATTGGTGAACTCAAATGGTGAACTCAAAGCCATTGTCGGTCTGGACACACTCGACGTGAATACCGCGGCGGGCATACCACTTGACCGGCTTTTGCAGGAAGTCGGCGGAGGAATAAGTGGACTGTTCCGGTATGCCATGTCCTGTGTTATACGCTTACTCGTGAAGGATATGGCCCCTTCTCGTCAAGAGGGCCTCTGATCCCTCTTTTTTCGGACGGAGCGTCCTCACCATCTTGCAATTTGTCCTCACCGGCGGTATAATCGGAAAAAGGGACGGTATCCTCCGTCCCGGGCAAGGAGCGGACTTCAAACGGCTCCTTGTAAAATCCGATTATAGGAAGTGTTGCGCCATGCAGGAAATCCGCGTGGAAAAAACCAAAACCCCGAAGGCGAAACCTGCCTCCTCCGACAAGCTGGGGTTTGGCTCCATCTTCACCGACCACATGTTTCTGATGAATTACGATGAGGGACAGGGCTGGCACGATCCCCGGATCGTTCCCTACGGCCCGCTCTCCCTCGATCCGGCCGCCATGTGCCTGCACTACGGCCAGGAGGTCTTCGAAGGCATGAAGGCCTACCGCACGCCGGAGGGACGGGTCGTACTGTTCCGGCCGGAGAAAAACATGGCGCGGCTCAATCTGTCCAACGACCGTCTCTGTATCCCGCTGATCGACGAGGCGTTCGGAGTGGAGGCTGTCAAAAAGCTGGTGGAGATCGACAAGGACTGGATCCCCTCGGGGGAGGGCACGGCTCTCTATATCCGGCCTTTTATCATCGCGGTGGATCCCCACGTGGGGGTGCATCCGGCCCATCATCTGCTCTTCATCATCATCTTGTCCCCGGTGGGCGCCTATTATCCGGAGGGGATCAACCCGGTCAAGATCTGTGTGGAGCAAAAGTATGTCCGGGCGGTTAAAGGCGGCATGGGATTCACCAAAACCGCCGGCAACTACGCCGCTTCGCTCAAAGCGCAGGACGAGGCCGAGAAAATCGGCTATACCCAGGTGCTCTGGCTAGATGGGGTGGAGCGCAAGTATATTGAAGAAGTCGGAACCATGAACATCTTTTTCAAGATCAACGGAGAGGTCGTCACCCCGGCGCTCCAGGGCAGTATCCTGGGCGGCATTACCCGCCTGTCCTGTATCGAGCTGCTCCGCAGTTGGGGCTATCCGGTCAGCGAACGGCGGATCGCCTTGTCCGAGGTGGTTGCCGCCGCCCACGACGGCACCCTCGAAGAAGCCTTCGGCACCGGCACCGCGGCGGTTATCTCCCCGGTGGGAGAACTGCGGGTCGGCGAGGAATCCATCGTCATCAACCGGGGAGAAATCGGCCCGGTGGCGAAACGGCTGTACGACACCCTCACCGGGATCCAAAACGGCCTCCAGCCCGATCCCTTCGGCTGGGTCGTGCCGGTGGACTGAACTGGAACCGGCCGCTCTAAAACAGCGGCAGGCCATCTGACAATCCAAGGCGCCTGACCGATTTTACGGTCAGGCGCTTTCTTTTTTCTGAGAGATATCGTTGTTCCATTCTGAAGCCGGAACCTTTTATTCTGCCTTTGTCTTGCCAATTCCGTCCCGCCGTGCTATAGTATACATACTGCGCGGGAGTGGCGGAATGGCAGACGCGCCGGTCTTAGGAGCCGGTTCCTATGGAGTGTGGGTTCAAGTCCCATCTCCCGCACCACGTCGCCGCAAGCATCATATCGCTTGCGGCGACTTTTTTACAAAAGTCACCGGCGCGCTCATTCCGCTGCGTCTCCTCTTTCGCAAAAAGTCACGCTCGGCTCGCCTGTTCAGTTGTAAACGCCCTCACGACGGCTCGCTGTCGCTACCAATCTTTTGCGGGTTACGAGGGTTCGACTCCCACCGCCGAAATGCCGAAAATATCTTTTTCATGTGGCTCTCATAAGAAAAGCACAACATTAGAGGAGTTGAACCCTTGCGTTGTGCTTTTTACTTTGTATTTAGAAGCAATGGGATATAAATTGGCGGCAATCATGCCCTATCTCGAAGTCATTTCATTGCTAAGAGAAAAAGAGAAGGGGGCTCAGTTAGCATGACCCAAAATATATGCCGGATTTTGAAACCAAATATTTCGGCGGATGGATCATTCGAAGTTATTTAGGTTCTTTCTATCCCGATAAGCTGCCTTGCTTTCAGCAATTCAGAATATATGTGGTTTATATCACCATTTTCAGCGGGAACCATTTTTCATCCCTGCTTGTGTTAATAAAGAATATAGCATATAATCCACTCGATAATCTCGTTTTGAAAGGAAACTAACCCGTATGAATATGAAATGGGACGCAGACAAATATGCCGACAAATTTTCCTTTGTTTACCAATATGGGAACAGTGTGCTGGAACTCCTGGAAATTGATAAAGATATGGTGATTTTGGATTTAGGTTGTGGTACCGGCACATTGACAAAAAAATTGTCCGAGATGTGTGCCAAAGCAGTCGGTATAGACGCTTCGGAGGATTTGCTTGAAGCGGCTAAAAAGCACTATCCGGAGTTGGAATTTATACATGCGGATGCTACAAATTTTGTGTTAAATGAAAAAGTAGATGCCATATTTTCAAATGCGGTTTTCCATTGGATTGAACAGGAAAAGCAGCCCGAATTGCTGCATTGTATATATTCCGCGTTGAAAGAGAATGGTCAGCTGGTTTTTGAATTTGGAGGCTATGGCAATAACCGACTTATTCATTTGGCATTAGAAAGCGTTTTTGAAAATCATCATCGAGAGTATAATATGCCTTTTTATTTTCCTACCATCGGGCAGTATGCCAGTTTGCTTGAGCAGTCGGGACTGAAAGTGCGAAATATGTCTCTATTTGACAGAATGACCGCATTGAACGGACAAAACGGATTGGAAGACTGGATAAAAATGTTCGTTAAAAAACCCTTTGAAGGTGTGCCGGAGGATGAGAAAAATACCATTATTACACAGGCATTGGACATTTTGGAAAAGGATTTATTTCATAATGGAGTTTGGTATGCCGATTATGTGCGTATAAGAGGAAAAGCAATCAAAGCGTAAATATTCTATGTCTCCCCCTATATTGAAAAGGTTGAGCTGCAAAAATCCCGCTTGGTTTGCTTGCCTGGCTGTAAATGCGCCACGCTTCCGCAGCGCCGCCTGCCTTTTTCGGACTAAGCTCTTTATTGGTTTATCCGCATCTTTTTTGTCAACCTTTCCCAGCAGCAAGCATCCGTTTCCAAATCGCACGCCTCACCTTGTGGGGTGTGTTTTCTTTTTGGCCGGCGCGTGAAGGTGTCTATTTCATCTATAAAGGGAATGGCTGCGGTTTTGAGCACACAAAGTTTTTATCCGGGCCGGGGCATTCCTTTAAATGTAGAATGTACCGTCATCCTGAAAGGCGGTTCGGATTGGTGAGAAAGCCGCTTTACAAAAAACGGCCGCACCCACACGCGGGTGCGGCCATGTTTTACAGCACCGACAAGGCGACGAGGGAACCGGCAATCAGCAGCATGACGGCGGGCGCGGTGCGAAAGGGAGCGGGCAGATGGATGTTGTCGGTCCGGCCATAGAGGGGGGCGAAGAGGAAGAAGCCTAGAGCGGTCACACCTGCCGCGGCCGCCGGAATCCCGTACAGGGCGGCGGAATTG
>USDZ01000117.1 GCA_900553525.1 uncultured Oscillospiraceae bacterium | reverse complement strand
CCTTGCGGAGTAGACGGGAGAAATAGCTGTCTGTATAGCCGAGCTTGTCCGCTATCTGCCACAGCTTCACGCCCGCTCCCGCTGCCGTACACCGAATGGTTTGATTTGCCTGGGTCATTTTTTGTCCTCCTCTGAATTTTGTTGTTGCATTGTCGGTATATGCTGGTATAATAATAGTGTAGCAGATAACATTGTTGTATGCAAGTGAAGAAAATATTGTTTGATAACAAAAATTTGTCAATAGTTTATTCAATAACATATAACGGGGGGCGAATGCTATGCAAAGCAACGCTGAGGAATTTGAACATGGCCTTATCTATTTCATGAAAGGCCAGGAAGAATATATAGAGCCAGTAGAAGATATCAAGGACTTTACAATTTATACAAATCAATTTCCTGTTGGGTATATCTTTATAAAAATCATGGAATCTCTTAAGATACTTCATAATTTTCTAGATAGTAAAATTGAAAAATATTCCATTGAGAAGATGAGCAAAATTGCCTTAGATAAAGTTGAAATTACATTCAATGGTTTGGTATATATGAGTTTGTTTCAGTGCCTGAAACCCATGTTTATGGAGTATTGGAAGAATTATCTTAACAAATGTACTCGACTAGACCGGTGGTATTTTTGTCTTGACGCATTTTTGGAATTATGTTCTTCCAATCGCAAATACTGCGATATTAAATATTTAAGAATTTTGTCAGCAATATCAGGTCATGCGCTTTCTAACTTAGAACCTGAGCTATTTGCTTCATTACCTAGCCAAGAAGATCTGATATTCTTAGCTGCGGGTAATAAGCAAGCCAATAAAGACGATCTGAAAAAAATATTTGATTCTTGTGACGCATTATATCCGTCATTGTTCAATGTTTATAGGAGCATTGAAGTTAATCTGTCTGGTTTGTGCTATTCTTCGTTGCAAGCAGTCTTTATGAATGGATTAATAGTAAAAAAATGTGAAAATTGCCAAGGCTATTTTATCCCCTATAATCGAAGTGACACAATTTATTGCGACAGAAAAAGCCCGCAAGATTCATCGTTGACCTGTAAAGAATATGGTTCGCAAAGGCTATGGTATCAGAAACTTAAAGAGAATAAAGCAGCTTTGCTATCCAGAAATGTGTATTCCGCCAAGCAAATGCTTGTTAAGCGGAATCCCGATATTAAAGAGTACAGAGATTCATTTGAAAAATTTAAAAGTCTATCTAAGCAGTGGAAGGCAGATGTTAAAGCAGGAACTAAGACCGAAGAAGAATTTATAGAATGGCTCAAGTCTGTAAAAGAGAAGAAGGTGCTGTAAATGCCGACGATCCAAAAACGCGGTGACACGTACCGAATAACGGTTTCCAACGGATACGACGCCAAAGGCAAGCAGATTCGCAAATCTATGACCTGGGATCCCGCTCCTGGCATGACCAAAAAGCAGATTGAGAAGGAGCTTGACCGGCAGGCGGTGCTTTTTGAGGAAAAGGTCAAGAGCGGGACGGCTGCCGACAGCTCCATGAAACTAGCAACCTTCGCGGAGCTGTGGATGGAACAGCATTGCAAGAAGCAGCTTGCCCCGAAGTCCATCGTGGAAAATGAAAAGCTGCTCCGCCGGGTGGTCGCAGCCCTGGGACACCTGCGCATGGATAAAATCAAGCCGTTGCATATCCAACAGTTTTATGACAATCTCGCGGAAGTCTGTGTAAACGAAAAGACGGGCGGACGGCTGTCCAATTCCACCATCATGCACTATCACCGGCTGCTGTCTTCCATGTTTAACCGGGCTGTTCTGTGGGGAATCATTCCCGCAAGCCCGCTTAAGGTGCAGCCTCCTAAAGTAGAACAAAAAGAAGCCGCCCACCTGGATGAAGATCAGGCGGCGGCGCTACTGGGAGCCCTGGAGGATGAACCCATCCAATACCGGACAATGATTGATTTGCTTTTATATACCGGACTGCGCAAAGGGGAATTATTGGGCTTGGAATGGCGAGACATAGACTTTGACAAAGGGCTCATGCAGATTCTCCGATCCAGCCAGTATATTCCCGGCACCGGGATCATCACCAAAGGCCCCAAAAACAAAAAATCTCAGCGCACCATCAAATGTTCCCCTAGCGTAGTGAATATGCTAAAGGAATATCGTGTCTGGCAAACGGAACAACGACTCGCGGTAGGTGACCGCTGGGAGGATTGCGGGCGGCTGTTTACCACTTGGGACGGACACCCCATGCACCCGGACACCCTGCCCCGGTGGTTTGATAAATTTCTAAAGCGTCACGGCCTCCCGGATATCAATATCCACGGTCTCCGCCATACATGCGCAAGCCTCATGATCGCCTCCCATGTGGATTTGCGCACCGTAAGCAGACGTTTAGGCCATGCCCAGGTATCCACAACGGGGAATATATACGCCCATCAAATCCAGTCCGCAGACGAAGCCGCAGCCGGTGCCATAGAACTAGCCCTTACCCGGAAAAATAGGTGATGAATTTGGTGTTTATTTGGTGTTTATTGTTGCTGAAATCGACAAATAAACACCAAGTCTTGCAAACGGAGAATGGTTAAAAGCCTAGTAATATCAACGTTTTTTTGCAATCACAAAAGATCGCAAAACCCAGGAATACAGATTTGTAATCAGCAGGTCGGGGGTTCAAATCCGTCCACCAGCTCCACGTCGGAGCAAGCGATATAGAGCTTGCCCCGACTTTTTTCAAAAGTCAGAGCAAGCCCATGCCGTGGCTTCCCCTTTCCAAACCGAATCCGCTGCGTTGGGCTTCGGTTTAGTGGGCCGCCCTGCGGGCGGCTTTTTGTTGTTTTAGACATATCGATTTTCATCGTCCCTTCTACTAAAGACCGCATGAAATAGCCGTTTTTTGGTTATTTCATGCGGTTGTCTTTTTATTCTGTTTTCGATTTGACTATCTTCTGACGCAGCGAAAAAAACAGCCGATGACACAAGCGAGTGAAGGGGTAAAAAGGCAGAAAACCCTGTCCGGCCCCCTTTTATAAACAGGATACGGCAGGCGTCCCTCGAGGAAAGAGACCGGAATAAGCTGCAATTCCCCCGGCCTGATGTCTTTCTCCTCACATCGCTAAAAACGACGCTGAAAGGATCGGGATCAGGCATCAGCAGCCGCGGGAAGAGACCCGGACAATACAATCCGCCGAAATCTGGGGCGGGATGCTCATCGTCATCGCCCCGTTGTACTGGATGCGCAGCAAGTCGCCGGCGCGAAAACGGCAGGCACAAGGGGTATGGACTACCACTTCCTGTCCGGTGGCCCGGTCGCATACCAACAGGCTGTCGCCCTGAACCTCTACTAGTGTCGCGCACATGGTCATGACCCATCACCTCCCGCTCATGTCCTTATCATCAGGGTATGCCGCCGAACAGGAATTGTGCAAAAGCGGGGCAGAGGAGCATCTTTCATAAATACAATAAGTATATCATCTATGTATTTATACTTATTGTGCGCACCTTTTTATAAAATACGGGGATCTCGGATATGAAATCGCTTCCTCCGTTGGGTATACTCCACAGCACCTATCTAGACCAAACACATGAGGAAACCGCATGCATTCTCCCCGGATAAATCCAGAATTACCATGTTGTCATAAATGCATCACAATCATAGCTGCAAATTTTTGAAGTATATTCCTTATTGGGGATATTGGCATTGTAATCGACAAGAGAAAGGGGAACGGTTCGAATGAAGAGACGGAAAATTCCGATGATAAACAACTGAGCGAAGATTCCAAAACCGCGTATCAAGAGAATAAAGACATCGAATTTATCCCGTTGGAGTCAGTTGTCTGACCGGATATTTGGATTCCAGCCCGATTGCTCAAGCGCAGCCCGGCGGCGGGTTGTCGGGTCTGGAATATGCCAAAAGGGCTGCTGCAAAAGGAATCCTTTTGCAGCAGCCCGTCTTTATACATATAGGAGACCGGGTCAAGCGTCGTACCCCTTGGGATTCTGGGACTGCCAGCGCCAGGAATCCCGCACCATATCGCGGATATCGTGTTTGGCCTTCCAGCCGAGAAGCCGTTCCGCCTTGGAAGGATCGGAATAGCAGGTGGCAATATCGCCTTCCCGACGGGGAGCGATGACATAGGGAACCTTGACGTGATTTTCCTGCTCAAAGGCTTTGACGAGATCGAGGACGCTGTAGCCGGTGCCGGTGCCGAGATTGATCGCCTCGGCGCCCTGGTGCTTCAGGGCGTAGTCTACCGCCTTGACATGGCCAAGAGCCAAGTCCACTACGTGGATATAATCCCGCACGCCGGTGCCGTCGTGGGTGTCGTAATCGTCGCCGAAAACCGAAAGCTGCGGGAGTTTCCCGATCGCTACCTGGGAAATATAGGGCATGAGATTGTTCGGGATCCCGTTTGGATCCTCCCCGATCCGCCCGCTCTCATGGGCGCCGATGGGATTGAAATACCGCAGCAATACCGTGGTCCATTCCGGATCCGAGACACACAGGTCCTCCAGAATCCCCTCGATCATGAATTTGGTGCGGCCGTAAGGATTGGTGACAGAACCGGTGGGCATGTCCTCTCGCAGGGGAGAAGGATTGTTCATCCCATACACGGTCGCGGAAGAACTGAACACCATCCGCTTGCAGCCCATCTCCGCCATAACCTGACAGAGGGTGACGGTACCGCCGACGTTGTTATCATAATATTCCAGCGGCTTGTGGACCGACTCGCCCACCGCTTTTAATCCGGCGAAATGCACCACCGCGTCGATCGAATGTGCCTTGAAAATCCGGCGCAGTTCCTCCCGGTCGCGGATGTCGCATTCATAAAAAGGGAAATCCCGGCCCGCGAGTTCCCGGGTCCGGCGCAGCGCCTCGGGCTTGGAATTGTAATAATTGTCGAGTACCACGATGTCAAAACCGGCCTTGATCAGTTCGATACACGTGTGGCTGCCGATGTAACCGCATCCGCCCGTGATGAGTATGGCCATATTGCATCCTCCTAACATAGAATAGGGTCTGGGTTCATCCAGCTTTCATTATACGAAAAACAGCGCCCTTTGCAATGGATTTCGGCTCTATCCGGCGGATATTATACAAGTTTGGGCGAAAAGGATATGGTTATTCGGCCTGGAATCCAGTACACTACCATCAGGATGCTATACGGACAAAGTCGGGTTTTGTGCCCATTTAAAGAAAGGATTGTTGCGATTATGAATCAAAAGCCGGCATTGGTTATCCTGGCGGCGGGGATGGGCAGCCGTTTCGGCGGGCTCAAGCAGCTTACCCCCGTCGGCCCCGGCGGCGAGATGATCATCGACTACTCGATCCACGACGCGATCTCCGCCGGATTCGGCAAAATCGTTTTCGTCATCAAGCATGAGATCGAGGAAGAATTCAAGGAGAAGATCGGCCGCCGCACCGAGGCGAAAATCCCGGTCGAATATGTGTATCAGGAACTCGACCGGCTGCCGGAGGGTTACACCGTTCCCGAGGGACGGGTCAAGCCCTGGGGAACCGGCCACGCGGTGCTTTGCTGCCGCGGCGTAGTGGACGGGCCTTTCATGGTCATCAACGCGGACGATTTTTACGGCCCCAACTGCTACCGCCTGCTCGCGGATTTCCTGAACCGGCCTCAGCCGGAAACCGACAAGCTCCACATCGCCATGGCGGCTTTCACCCTGG
>USDZ01000116.1 GCA_900553525.1 uncultured Oscillospiraceae bacterium | reverse complement strand
CCTTAACTCTCGAAACCATACTCAATCAGTTTTGGAAAAGCATTTTAACCGAGGCACAGGCCGCCAACATGAAACGCAGCGTCCCAGCTGAATTTGTGAGCTTCTGCGTAGGGGACGGCGACTTTATCTATACCGTCCGCAAGGGCAACGACGTGCAGACCGCCCAGGTTAAGAAGCTCAACGCCCTTGGGGAAAATATCCTTCCCGAAAAGGTTTTCGGAGACCGGGGCGTCATCACCCAACTCGCCGATATCACGGTAGATCCCGACGGTTTCATTACCATTCTGGACAGCGGCAGCGGCCGTCTGTTCCAGTACGACGAGGAGTCGAACCTTCTGTTTGCCTTCGGCGGCAAGGGAAATCAGGCCGGGCTGGCTCAAAACCCGATCGCCGTACAGGCCATGGGGGAAAAGCTCCTGCTGCTGGACAACCAAACCGGACAAATCACACTCTTCGCACCGACCGCTTTCGCCAGGGATATCCGCGACGCCACGCTCCTTTGCGCGGACGGTAAATACCAACAGGCCATGAGCTACTGGCAGGCGGTCCTGCGCAAAGACAGCACCTACGAGTTGGCCAACCGGGGACTCGGGAAGGCCTACCAGGGGTTGGAGGACTTCGACACCGCCGCCGCGTATTTTAAGAAAGCCTATGAGAGGGAACTCTATTCCGAGGCATTCCGGGAATCCCGCGACACCCTGCTTCAGGAACATTTCGGCCTGTTTATGTTCGGGATTGCCCTCGTGATCTTGATCCCGATTGGCATCCTTCTTTACCGACGTAAACATAAAAAAAGCGTATACGATCAGAAACTCAGCCGGTTTCATTATCCCTTGTATTGCCTTTTCCATCCCTTTATAGGGTATACCGATCTCAAGGAGAAGCGCAAGGATTCCTTCTTGGCGGCCAATATCCTGCTCGTCTTGTTCTTCGCCGTTTCGATCCTTCAGCGACAGGTTACGGGCTTCGCCTTTAATGAAAACCGTACCGACCAGTTCAACCTGCTCTTCACGCTGCTTTCCACCGTCGGACTCTTCGCCGCATTCGTGCTCTGCAACTGGTCTATCACGACGATCATGGAAGGAAAGGGCCGGCTGCGGGAAATCTGGAACTACTGCGCCTACGCACTGGTTCCCTACATTCTCGGCACCGCTGTCGTCATTATAATGAGCAATCTGCTCACGACTGAGGAAGCGGCGTTCGTCACGATGGCGCAATATGTCGTGTATGCCTGGACGGCTATCAGTCTGCTCATGGCCCTTAAGGAAGTCCATATGTATACCCTGGGGCAGACCATTTTCACTGTCCTGCTCACGCTGGCCGCATTGGTCATCATCTTAATTGTTTGCGCCCTATGTTATACGATTCTTTCCCAGCTCGTGGAATTCATCGGCAACGTCATCAGCGAATTGCGGATGCGATAGGAGGTGGGGTAGTTGAAAAACAGCTTATTTAAACGCGGAGCCGGTCTTTTTGCCGTTCTCCTTCTCACCGGAAGCGCCTCCGGCCTGTTCACGCTGGGAGAAGGGTCCGAGCCGTCATCCAGCTCCGATTTGGGACAGTCTCTGCCCGCCGCGGAGGGATACCAGACTGTGGCGGAAAACAGCCGCTTTGTCCTGTCGGTGGACGCGGTGGAAGGCGCTGTCCGCCTGGAGGATAAAGCCGGAACCGTCTGGGCGAGTGTTCCGGACGGCCATCAGGAAGATCCCTTGGCACAGGGGAGCACCAAACTCGCCATGGAGTCCCTCCTACAGATCGAATATGCCGACAAAGTCGGCAACATCAGCAGCGTCAACGGCAAAACCGCCTCGGTCAATAAAGGCGGTCTCTCCTGCCGGAAGACCTCCGACGGCGTGGTGTTGACCTTCTCTTTTCCCAAAGAGGGGTTTATCATTCCGCTCGAATTTACCCTCACCGAGGATGCTCTGGACGTCTCGGTTTTGATCGGGGATATCCAGGAGACCAATGACGCTTACCAGCTGACTACCCTGTCCATCCTTCCTTATTTCGGGGCTGCCAGCGGGGAAGAAAACGGGTATCTGTTTGTCCCGGACGGCTGTGGTGCCCTTATTGATTGGAAGAAAACCGGCGGCGTCCTGGATGATTACAGCCAATATGTCTATGGCCGAGAGCCTGCTACTACTAAAATGCAGATCGATAAACTGGAGGAGACCGCGTATCTCCCGGTATTCGGCCTAAAAAAGGGCGATAACGCCTTTGTGGGGATCATCACAGACGGAGCCGGCCGTGCAATCGTGAATGCCTCGGTTTCGGGTAAGCGGTGCAGCTACAGCAATGTTTATGCCCAGTTTATCTATCGGGATTCCGAAATGGTCAAAATCGAGCAGAAAAACCAGACTGTCCGGGTTCTCGAAAAAACGCCGGCTGCGGCGGAACGCTACGGCGTGCGCTATGCCTTCCTATCCGGTGAAGAGGCAAATTATACCGGCATGGCCCACCACTATGGGGCATGGCTCATGCGGGATAACCCTTCTAAAAAGGCGGATACCACCGTCCCGCTGTATATGGACCTGCTCGGCGGGGTCATGGCGCAACAGAGTTTCCTTGGATTCCCCGTCGAACGGGTGGTGCCGCTGACCGCGTACCAGGATGTGGAGGCTATTACCGCGCGGATGCAGGAACTCGGGGCGGATAACCTGACGGTGTACTACCGGTACTGGAACAAAGACGGCACCGGAGCCGCTATCCCCACCGGAATCGAACCGGAGGGACGCCTTGGCGGCAAAAAAGCGTTCCGCTCGATGCTGGACACCCTGCAACAGGAGAATACAGCCCTCTATCTGGACTTCAACTTCACCGATCTTGTCAAGAACCGCTGGGGATACCAGCGCAGCAACGATTCCGTTACCTCAGTGAGGCAGAATCTCGCGCTGCAGTTTTCCTACGGGATCAATACTCTCCAGGCCCTGACCACCGAGTCCTATACGCTGCTGCGCCTGCCCAAAATCCAGCAGGCCGCCGCCAAAACAGCCGCGGCTGCTGCCTCCTATGATTTCACCGGCATGGCGGCTTCCACGCTTGGGAATACGCTCTATTCCGACTTTAGCGGCAAGACCGTCAAGCGGGACACCGCCGATAAGGAATGGGCCGCTGTACTCGCTTCCCTGAAAGAGGCCAAGGGTAGACAACTGCTTTCCGCCGCCTGCGGGTATGCTCTCCCTTATGCCGATGTCGTCACCTCAACGCCGATCTATACGAGCGGCTATCCGATCCAGACGGCCGCGGTCCCATTCTATCAGATCGCCTTGCATGAATTCGTATCCATGAGCACTCCAAGTCTCAACCTGATGAGTGATAGCCGGGACGGCATCCTGAAAGCACTGGAAACGGGCATTGGGATTCAGTTTCAGTTCGTTTACCGCGAAACCGAGCAGTCTTTGACCGACAGCGGTATCGCAGGCCTGTCCGCCTCCCTCTTCCAGCCTCTGGCTGAAGAAGCAGCCGCCTATTACCTCGAAGTCCGGGATATTCTTTCGCAGGTGGCGGGGCGGCGGATCCTGTCCCACACCCTGCTGACCAACGATGTCCGTGAGACGGTATTCGACAACGGCGTGCGCATCCTTGTCAATTACGGTGATCAAGACTATACCGACGGGGTATACACCGTCGCGGCGAGGGGGTATAGCGTTCGATGAAAAGGAAATGGAAATGGACCGCCCATTACAGCACCCGGATGCAGCGGCGCCGGGCAGTCCACGGACTTCTTTTCATTCTTCCTTGGGTGATCGGCGCGGTGTTCTTTTTTATCGTCCCTATGATTCAATCGGCCGTTTACGCATTTTCCAAGGTGGATCTTATTTCGGGAGTAGACCGTTTCACACCAGTCGGTTTTCAGAACTTCCTCTACCTTTTCACACAAGACCCCAATTTTATCACCAACCTCAGTTCATCACTGCTCAACGTGATCTATCAGGTACCGGTTATCATGACGTTCAGTCTTCTGTGCGCCATGCTGCTGCGGGACAAATTCAAGGGACGCACCCTGGTACGCGCGATCTTCTTTTTCCCGGTCATTATCGCCTCAGGTGTGGTCATCACGATACTCAAGGAGCAGGTACTGATGACCACGGCCGCCTCGGGGGAACAGGAGGCCTATATGTTCGCGGCCCCCTCCTTCTCCTACTTCATCGAGCAGATGCAGATCCCTGAAAGCATTACAAATCTGGTTGAAAAGGTCATAAACGGGTTCTTCGACATCATCTGGAAATCGGGGGTGCAGATCATCCTGCTTCTCGCAGCCGTCAACCACATCCCCTCCAGTTCCTATGAGGCTGCCGACATCGAAGGAGCGTCGGCCTGGGAAAAACTCTGGAAAATCACCTTTCCCATGATTTCCCCCACCATCCTCGTCGTGCTCATCTACTCCATTGTGGATTCCTTTACCGACTACGGCAACCGGATCATGCGGATGATCAGCGATTATTTCCAACTCGGGCAATATGAATACAGCGCGACACTGGGCATCGTGTATTTCCTGATTGTTTTAGTTCTGGTCGGTCTCGTCAACTTTGTCATAGGGCGCCGTATCCAATACGTCGTCGAATAGGCGGATCCAAACCGGGTCCAGGAAAAACGGTTTGATGGCATATCCTATCATTTTGAGAAAGAAGGGTCTAAAAGATGTCAATGAAGAAGCGTATCTCAAAATTGGCAGTCGTTCTGCTCATCCTGTCCATGCTGACGGGGATGCTGGGAGGATTCTCGGCTTTTGCGGCGGAAAAAACCAAAGAAATCACCATCACCACCAACAGCGACGACAATCCCTTCCTCCGTGTTCCCCTGTATTCCAGCATCTTTAAAACCGGCGGTCCCTTTACCGTCCGCTGTGAAATGAAGATTGACAGCTATACCCCGAACAAATCCGACGCCAACATATTTGTCAATATCGCCGACGGACGGGATAGCGTCCAGATGGTCGTCTGGCTTAATACCTGGAAGAGGAAGACCAACGGCTGGGTTGAGATGACGGACGGAGACGGACAATACATCACCTTCAACAACATCGACAAGGTGATGATCAGCGGCGCGCTGGAGGATTTTGGCCTCCTGCAGTTCGGCTCGTATTTCGTGGATACCGTCATTCATTACCGCAATTTCCGCATTCTCAACGCGGCCGGGACCGTCGTCTATTCCTGGGATGACGATGCGTCCCTCACCGTCGGCGACGATGTCCGGGATCTGGAAACCAGGAACCTGTACGGTGAGACCTTCGGGGACGGCAGCGCGGACTATATCATCAGCGAGAGCGAGATTGACGGCGAGGATCCGGTCGTGACCGACCCGCCGACCGAAGCCCCGACGGCGGCGAATACCACTCCGCCCGACTCTGCCGCCACCGAGACCTCTGATCCGGACGGCAATGCCACCACTGATCCGTCGGCCTCCGGCGATCCGTCGACTGCCGATCCTGCCGCCACGACCACCGACCCGGCGGAGGCTACCTCGCCCACAGAGCCGAACGCTTCATCGGACAGCAGTATTCCGGCCGGCGGGGCTCCCGTTTCCTCTCCGGACAGTTCGGATCAGGGCGGCTTAGGTGTTGGAGCGATTATCGCTATCGTTGCCGGAGTGGTTGTAGTGCTGGCAGGCGCGGCCTTTGGTATCCTCTACGCGACCAAGAAGCTGCCCTGGATGAAAC